>NZ_SMMB01000743.1 GCF_009711365.1 Xanthovirga aplysinae
ATGTCTAATTGGTCAGTAATTTGACCTTTAAATTTTTCAGATAATTCTGAATTGAAAATTAAATAATTGTCTCCATACATTTCTTTTATTTCCAGTTTCCCAGTTTCAAGTATAATTTTTGCACATCTATTGATCTCTTCGGTAGAGTTGGTTTCATTAAAAAAATCGCTTTCAATAAAATCTTCTTCTTTATAAATATAATTTTCTTTTTGTAGAATAGGCTTATTGGTGGCATACAGCATTTTAGAAAAGAATGCTCTTTTCTCCTCGGGTATTTCTTGAGCTTTTGCAAATGAAATTGTTAAAAATAAAGCTAATCCTAAAGTGTATTTTAGATTCATATCTTTTTATTTTGGTTAAAGACTTGTTATAGAGTCATTGTTTTGGATTTTGGGTAAAAAGCGTTACTATGACTTTTATGACTTATGATCAATTTAGATATTAATATATTCTCCATTGAAGTAGGAATAAATTTCTTCTTCACGCCCATTTCCAACTTGTATTTATGGGCAATTACTTTTAATTCGTACCATTGTTTGCCAAATATGCCAAGTTAAGTTTATTTTAATACAATTACAATATACCAAATGATTAATAATTTAATTAGTGAAAAATTGTTTTATTTAATTTTAGGTTATTTGTAATGGAAAAATGAAATATTTATAATTTGATTAATGATAAAAGAACCCTAGTTGCCCTATTGTGTAAGAAATCTCCCTCTCTATCGGAATATCCAGGTAGCCAATCCACCCTCTCCCTCTATTTAAGAAAATTAATTGTTCATAATGAACTGACGGTCAGGGTAAATGCATCCTGATTAAATCCCTTTTTTGTTGTAGTTGCAAATCCCCTTATGATCCTTTTCAAATAAGGGCTCTTCGGTTTTTTAAATTGCCTGGACCACTTTCTGTAAATGAGCCCTTCATCTTATGGAGAAAATGCTTCTAATCCTATTAGGTTAAGACTAAAATGATATGCAGGTAGGGTTAGGATGATAGCCAATTAAGACCAGCGTGGGATGTCAAAAGGATGGGGAGGAAAGAAAGTGAAAAAAAATCCTGCCTTGGAAAAGAGGCAGGATTTTTAGTAAAGAGAAAAATACAGTTGGCTAGTTGACCATTAGGTTTATAAAGATGCCTGTTTTCTCTTCTTCTACTAGCTTAATAGAAATCAACAGCTCGGCTTTTAGCCGAGACTGAAAGGCACTGGAAATGGAGGTTTAGCCCTTGTTATGCAAATGTTGTTTTATTTCCTCTAAAATTTTATCCGTACCCTTTATGTAGTCATCATAATAATTGCTCACAAAAATATCCGGCTTTAAATCTGTAACTGGAACTCCATAGAAAATATTGAGCCAATGTGTCTTAAATGGAACATACTTGTTTGATTCCCAGTCATGAAATCCTGTAGTTACCCTAATTGGTAATTTAGAATTTGGCAAATAGAAACTCTTTCCCTCAGCCCAAAATGTTAATCCATCTCCAATTTCCTGTCCAATAACAACGGCTTGTTCTTTAGCAAAATATTTTAACCTGGCAGCAGTACAAATACCAGCAGAAAAGGTAGCATTACCTGTAACTATAAAGATTTTTCCCTTAACTAATTTTGGAATTTCTTTTGAAAATTCCGCTTGTTTTAAATAATTGCCTCCTGTATTAAAACGTAAATCTACTATCAGATTTTGCACGTTATTATCCTCAACGGAGCTTTTCACTTCTTCTAATAAGTTCGGGATTTCCGTAGACATATTGATTTGAATATATAAGGCTTTCAATGATTCTATTGGAGTAGTAAATCCAGGAATATTAGGATTTGATAAATATACGGGTGTTTGTTTGGTGAGTACATGTAACCAACTATTTACTGTATCCGCATAAATTTTATTTGAGGGGGTCAAATTACGCCAGGATTCATATTCATCAAAAGTGTCGTATTTTTTTTCAGGGCTAAAGTGGGTAATGAGGGTGTCTTTTCCATTTACAAATTCGTATTTAATAGCATCGATATCTTTAGCCAATCCAATACCTTCCAGAAAATCCGGACTTCCTAAAAAATGGGAGCTTTTATATTTTATCCAGGATTCATTTCCAGGCATAAAAGCATCTACATCCTCAATAATTTCTTCTATTTTTCTGTCTCCTATTTTGTTTACTCGAGATCCTAAAAACTGTTCATAACCAGACTTCGCTTTAACCACGTAAAGCCCATCGTCGAAAAGATAGAATTTTAAAGGGATATTCCTAAATTTCCCCAAATACACTGAAGTATGCCCATCGTCGGCCATACTAACACATTTGGAAATTAAAAGCTTAATTTGATTATCACTTAATCCATCGATATTTCTTTTTAATGAATCAATAATTTGATTTGCCTTGAATATCGAATCTTTAGGAAAGCTTTTACATAAACTGAAATAGTTGTTTTGA
This sequence comes from Xanthovirga aplysinae, assembly GCF_009711365.1. GTDB lineage: Bacteria > Bacteroidota > Bacteroidia > Cytophagales > Cyclobacteriaceae > Xanthovirga > Xanthovirga aplysinae. Next base: position 2,427 of record NZ_SMMB01000743.1, read on the forward strand.
AAATGTGATAAATCTTGTTGCCAAGCCTCATTCCTGTTTTTTGGAAGATCGAAATGAGCAATATATCTTGAATTAGAAATAGTCTTCTGGGTAAAATAGGTGAGGAGCAATGCAAGAGCAAATACCCCAACAATCCATCTTATTTTTTTTCCTTTTTTCATTGGTTTAAGAAATGGTTAAAATGTTATCATCAATACTGATTAACCTTAAATTTTTAAAATTAATCCCTTTGAAGAATATATTGATTAGCTAATTAAATCGGTTTCTTTGATGTAGAAACATGTTAGAAAAAACCAGAATATGCATAGATCAACCATATAGGGAGCATAATGGGATAAATCTGGTGGAAGTAAGTTTTATTTTAAATAATCAAATGTATTCTCCATTTCATATTTTGGACTTCTACTTATAAAATCTCTGAAAAATGCTGTATGACTTGCTCCCATCAATATAAATACCCTATCATTTTCATTAAGATTAACTCTATTTAAATTTGAATACATTCTCAGGTTTCTTTGATAATATCTAGCAGCTTCATCTGCTCCTTCAAACCCTTTTTCTGTTCCTGCATGGGTCAACATATCAGCATTAATCGTTATGAGAAAGTCCAAATATCTATCATGATTGTTCAGTTTTAATTTTTCTAATAGATTTAAACTATCCTCATTGATATTTACTTCTGGGTAATATTTTAAAGGGTCCTCATAATATTCATCGTGCCAAATAGAGTCTATTAAATTTTCGATTTCATCTCCAATCATATAGTTGTAACCCATCTTGTGGTCAATTCCATAGATTCTTTTGGTTCCGCTTAATCTACCTAATTCATATGCAAGAAGTTCAATTTCAGAAGGGTTTTTGAAAAACATATTAGGGTTTTCAATATACTTCTTATATTCTTTTTGAAGCTGTTCATTATATTCTGGTACCCTTTCTACTAAAATAACTGTTGGTCTAAATGACGATAATTTTTCTGCTATATCGTGGACCCTTTTTTGGTTTTCTTTATCGTGTTCATCAAATTCTGTTGTACTGGCATCGGTGGTGAATCCCATATGAAAAGTACCAAAGTTCAGAATATGGATTTTATTCGAATTTTCATTTATCTCTTTCAGGTTTGATGAATTTATTTCTATCAATTCGTTGGGATTGTCCTTTTTACAAGAGACAATTAACAGGACTA
>NZ_SMMB01000542.1 GCF_009711365.1 Xanthovirga aplysinae
CAATTATCATCTGAACAGCCTGGCTTTAGAATAATTGACAGAAGAAAATTCTAGGTTCAATATAGTTTTTTTTATTGCTTTAAAAAGAACTAATACCTTTCCAAAGCGTTTTTAAATTAAAGTTTTAACCCTTAAGCATTGATGGTAACCGAAATTACAGAAGGGGTAAAAATAAGCGTAGAAACTGAATACCAGCCAGAATATTCAAGTCCGGCCCAAGGGCATTTTGTTTTTACCTATCGGATCACCATAGAAAATAAAAGCCCAAATACAGTACAATTATTGAGTAGACATTGGTTTATTCATGACGCAAATAATACGGTACGTGAAGTGGAAGGAGAAGGAGTTGTGGGACAACAACCTACTATTGAGCCCGGAAAAAGTCATCAATATGTATCTGGCTGTAATTTAAAATCGGGGATAGGTAAAATGTACGGAACCTTTTTGATGGAAAGAGTCTTGGACGAGAAAAAATTCAGAGCCATTATTCCTGAATTTACCATGATTTTCCCTTACAGATTAAACTAATTCAATTGCCCAACATCGAACAACTCCGGATTATTTTTCGCTATATTTCTTATTGGTTAAATGCCATTGATGAACATTCCCTTCAACCGCCATTTGCTTACCGATTATATACATCAGTAATCAAAAGAAAAGAACAATATCCCATATTTGAGGATATTGAAAAGTCACGAAAGGAACTTTTAGCCGATCAAAGAGAAATCTCGTTTTCGGAATTAGGAGCCGGTTCTAAAGTTAATCCAAGAAAAAAGAGACAGATAAAGGATATTGCCCGCAACAGCCTCACCCCTGCAAAGTTCTCAGAGTTACTTTTTCGCCTGGTCGCACATTTCAAACCTCATATCATCTTAGAACTGGGAACTTCTCTTGGAATAAACACCCTTTATCTAGCCAAGGTAAGAAAAGAGGTGAAGGTGATCACCTTTGAAGGCTGCCCAGAAACTGCAGCTATTTCACAAGAATTGTTTCAAAAGCATTCTAGCGAAAACATTGAGGTAATCACTGGAGATATTTCAGCAACCCTCCCCCCCTTTATTAATCAGGTTGAAAAAGTCGATTTCGTGTATTTTGATGCAAATCATCGTCTTGAACCAACTCTGAACTATTTTAATATTTGCTTAAGTAAAGCTCATACAAATAGCATCTTCATTTTTGATGATATTCATTGGTCAAGGGAAATGGAGGAAGCCTGGAAGCAAATTAAGGAAAACCCAAAGGTCACCATGACAATGGATTTATTTAATTCGGGCCTGGTTTTTTTTGACCCCGATTTAAAGAAGCAGCATTATACCTTAATGTTTTAAATGGTTTAATTATTCACCATAAACCCATACTAGGCCTTATTTCTCACAAGGATTACCAATAGCCATGATATCATCACTATTAAAGATAAAACCAGAGTTGGAGTACTGAGGATCTAAATAAATATTATTTCTTCCAGGAAAATTGAGCACCAAAAAGAAGAACAACGGTCTTAATAGAGCAAAGAATCCAACATGAGAATTTAAGTCTAAATTCTCCCACGTGCCATTCCTAATTTTTTAACTCCTAATTCTTTGCTCCCTTTCCTTTCTTTACCAAATTCACAAATAATTCCCTCCCAGCTCTTGGGGGAATGGAATTATAACAGGGTTCATAAGTACTAAATTCAAAATATGGTTCGAAATATTTGACATATTCTTCAGCGGATCCCCCAAAGGGCGGCTTATCATTATTCATAGGGTGATTCCATAAAACCCCCACTAATCTCCCATTTTTGTTTAATAATTGAGCAGCTTTTTCAGCATATCGCCAACGAAGTTCTGGGTCTATGGCACAAAAAAAGGTTTGTTCAATGATAAGATCGAAAAATCCCTTCAGTTCAAAAAAATCATCATGAATCAACTGATCCTTGGGAAATAATGGAAACTTCTTATTGAACTTCCTTAAAGGAATTTCTGAAATATCTAACAAAAACACATTCTCAAAACCAGCCTCATACAAAAAGGAAGCCTCGTAGCTATTTCCACAACCCGGTATAAGAATTTTCAATGATTTATTGGTTAACTGTTCAAAGTATTCTTTTAATGGCGTTGAAATAGCCCCAATATCCCATTGTGTCATTCCTTCCAAATAGCGTTTACTCCAATATTCTTCATTTAATTCCTTCATTATTTCACCAAAAAAATTTAAAACTCATACAAAAAACTACAACTATTGGAGAGGGATTTTAAGTTCCC
>NZ_SMMB01000930.1 GCF_009711365.1 Xanthovirga aplysinae
CCTATTTTCTTTTGAACCAGCAAACATTAAAATGGAAGTCACGATAAAACCAACAATAATGCCAACCTTATTCTTCCAATCCACTTTTTGTTTAAAGGTGAGGGTTCCTATAACCAACACCAAAATGGGGGTTAAGACATTTAATACTCCTGAAATTGCACTGTCAAGTCGTGTTTGGGCTGTGGCGAACAGGAACGTAGGAATTAAAATTCCAATAAGTCCTGAGAGTTACAGTAGGAGTGCATTTCTTAAAAAGACTGAATAATTCAGTCATCAGGTTTCTCATGCCACTTTTTAGCTTTTTTGGGACTAGATGAGCCTCCTCCATAGACCGTTAAGCGTAAGCATTTTCAAAAACCTCAGCGATTTCCTCCAATAAATTTTTTACCTCCAGAAAATTTTCAGACTCAACTAATTTACTGCGATATGGCTTGAAATTGGGTATTCCCCTGAAATAATTTGTATAATGGCGGCGCATTTCCAACAAGCCTTTCCGTTCTCCTTTCCATTCTACAGAAAATTCCAAATGTTTCAGGGCTACTTGTACTCTTTCTTGAAGGTCAGGCCCGGTAAGTTTTTCGCCTGTTTCAAAATAATGCTTTATTTCTCGAAAAATCCAGGGATAACCAATGGAGGCACGGCCAATCATAATTCCATCAACTCCATATTTATTTCGGTATTCCAGGGCTTTTTCAGGTGAATCGATGTCGCCATTGCCAAAGATGGGAATATGAATATCCGGGTGATTTTTTACTTCAGCGATTTTTTCCCAATTGGCAACACCTTTGTACATTTGTTTTCGGGTCCGTCCATGTATGGTGATAGCCTGTACCCCCACATCTTGCAACCGTTTGGCTACTTCTACAATCCTGATGGTGTTTTCATCCCAGCCCAAACGGGTTTTTACGGTTACAGGAATAGAGACCTGATTAACAATCTCTTTTGTCATGGCCTGCATTTTGTCAATGTCCAGTAAAATACCTGCCCCTGCACCTTTACCAGCTACTTTTTTTACCGGACAACCGTAATTAATATCCAGAATTTCAGGTTGAGCAGCCTCTGCAATGGCAGCTGCCTGGCGCATTGATTCTATTTTTTCGCCAAAGATTTGAATCCCAATAGGGCGTTCATAATCATAAATATCGAGTTTCTGAACACTTTTAGCGGCATCTCTTATTAGTCCTTCTGCAGAAATAAACTCTGTATACATCAAATCTGCACCGTTCTCCTTACATACTGCCCGAAAGGGCGGATCACTAACATCCTCCATGGGTGCCAGTAATAGAGGGAACTCTCCCAACTCTAAGTTTCCTATCTTTACCAATTTTAATTTTGAATTTTTACCGTAAATTTACGGCAATTATGAATAAATTCGAGCATAAAGTAGATTTATCTGAAGATCGCAATCCTTGGACCTCCTTGTTTCTGCTTTTTATTTTTACACTTACAGGACTTTTGGTGTCCAATTTTTTAGGATTTTTATTAGTACTTCCTTTTTTTAATTTTGATCCTGAAAAAGTTACAAAAGGCCTTATGCACATTACGCAACATCCTGAATCAAAGGACGTTTTGATTGTAATTCAGGCCACTTCTGCAATTGGAACTTTTATTCTTGCCCCTTGGCTTTTTATACGGTTTATACAAAGAAAACCCCTGCGTGAATTTTTTAACGTCAAAGTTCTGAGATTAATGCCCATTCTTTTGACAGTAGTAGGGGTGATTGCTTTTATGATGGTGAATTCTATTCTTATCGAGTGGAATGCTAATCTTAAATTTCCTTCGTTTTTAAAAGGCTTTGAGCAATATGCAATGGCGAAGGAGGAGCAATTAAAAGAGCTCACCGAATTTCTCACGACTTTTCATTCTTTTGGAGATTTTTCTTCGGCGATGTTGGTGATGGCTTTAATTCCTGCCATTGGAGAAGAATTTTTGTTCAGGGGACTTCTTCAACACCATTTGATGAGAATTTGCCGAAATCCACATGTGGCCATCTGGTTAGCGGCATTTATTTTTGGTTTTATTCACTTTCAATTTTATGGTTTATTACCGAGAATGATGCTTGGCGTGTTGTTTGGGTACTTGTATTATTGGTCGGGAAGTTTGGTATTTCCGATGTTGGGGCATTTTATTAATAATGGCTTTACTTTGTTTTTTCTATATCTTTTTCAAATTGGTCATACTAGTTATGATTTGGATTCTGTAGAAACTTTACCTTGGCCAATTTTGGGAATATGTTTGCTGATCGGCTTATGGTTTTTGTGGAGTTTTAAAAAGTATTTTTCTCCTCAAAGCCGTGTCAATTGAGGTGTGGATAACTACCTTCTTTGGAAGGTAATATTAAAGAAGTATCATTATTAAGATAAAAAAAGTGGAGACTTTTCGGCTATTTATAGGGATAAGGTTCCGAAAGAAAGATTTTTTAAGTCATAAGAAGATATATAAATGACAACTGGTTCAAAAAGATACAGTAATCTAAAAGAACGTTTATTTGCAGGGCTTGCGGGTTCACTGATCATTATTGCTGCAGTTTCCTGGAGTGAATGGAGCTACTTGGTGGTGCTGCTACTCATCAGTGGAATGAGTATGCGCGAATTTTATCAATTATCGGAATTGGATGGGAAGTCACCTTTAGCCGTTTATGGCATAATTTCTGGTTTAATGATCTTTATCATTAACTTTTTAGTGGAGATGAGCCTTTTGGATTCAAAGTTTTATTTATTATACATTCCCTTGCTTTCAGCTGTTTTCTTCTTGGTATTATATGACGATAAAAGGAAGAAGCCTTTTACGGCTGCAGCTTTTACTCTTTTGGGGATTTTCTATGTGGCTATTCCGCTAACTTTATTTAATGTGACGGCCTTTTCGCGAGGAAAATATAGTTTTGAAATTCCACTTGGCATTTTACTAATGCTTTGGTCCAGTGATACATTTGCCTATTTTTTTGGTTCCCGATTTGGCAAAAGGAGACTTTTTGAACGTGTGTCTCCAAAGAAATCCTGGGAAGGTTTTATGGGAGGAACCGCAGGGGCTTTAGGAATGTGTTTCATTATTTCCTACTATTTTGTTGATCTTCAACTATGGCAATGGGTCGTTTTATCATTAATTACTGCTGTAGCAGGAACTTATGGGGATTTGATAGAGTCTCTATTTAAGCGAAGTATTTCCATAAAAGATTCAGCCAGTACAATTCCAGGGCATGGTGGCTTTTTGGACCGTTTCGATGGTCTTCTATTAATAGCACCTTATGCTGCTGTTTTTCTAAAATTATTTTAAGGCGTTGAGGTTACTAATTAAAAAAAACACTAATATTGCGCTTGTATCGCCCTTAAAGGGGTTTAAATCAGCATTCTAAATTTTACAATTATAACTATACGAGGTTATGGCATATATAGAACCGGCTCCAATTAAGGACAAGGAAAATCCTTTTGAGTCAATGATGTCAAGGTTTCAGATTGCTTCTCAGGCCTTAGGTCTGGATAATGAGGTTTATAATGTATTGAAAACCCCTGTAAAGCAGGTGTTGGTATCTTTGCCGATTACAATGGACGATGGATCTATCCAGGTATTCGAAGGATACAGAGTAATACATTCTAATATTTTAGGACCTTCAAAGGGAGGGGTGCGCTACGATATGGGAGTGAATCTGGATGAGGTAAAAGCCCTGGCAGCTTGGATGACCTGGAAATGTGCCGTTGTAGATATTCCTTATGGGGGCGCCAAAGGAGGAATTCGTTGTAATCCTCGACAAATGTCTGCGGGTGAAATGGAACGTTTAACAAGGGCCTACACTATTGCCATGTTGGAAATTTTTGGTCCTGACAGAGATATTCCTGCTCCGGATATGGGTACAGGCCCACGTGAAATGGCCTGGATGATGGATGAATTTTCTAGAACACAAGGTATGACTGTAAACTCTGTTGTTACAGGTAAACCTTTGGTATTAGGAGGGTCCCTTGGCCGAACGGAGGCTACTGGTCGTGGTGTAATGGTTTCTGCATTAGCAGCCATGGAAAAACTTAAAATTAACCCTTATCAGTCAACGTGTGCGATCCAGGGATTTGGAAATGTAGGTTCTTTTGCAGCCTTACTATTAGAGGAAAGAGGAGTAAAAGTAGTTTGTATTTCTGATATTAGTGGAGCCTATTTCAATGAAAATGGAATTGATATAAAGGCAGCCATAGAATATAGAAATGAAAATAAAGGGACATTGGAGGGTTTTGAAGGGGCTGAGAACATAGACCCGGATGAATTGTTTCATTTAGAAGTAGACGTTTTAGTTCCAGCAGCCAAAGAGGATGTGATTACGGTGAAAAACGTAGACAAAATTAAGGCTAAATTAATCGTTGAGGGAGCTAATGGCCCTACATCTGCTAAAGCTGATGCTATTATCAACGAAAAAGGAATTCTGGTTGCTCCTGATATCCTTGCGAATGCAGGAGGTGTAACGGTTTCTTATTTTGAGTGGGTACAGAACCGACTGGGTTATAAATGGACTGGTGAAAGAGTAAACCGTCGTTCGGACAGGATTATGAAAAGTGCTTTCGAAAGAGTTTATAATGCTTCCATTGAATATAAGGTTCCAATGAGAATAGCAGCCTATATTGTGGCGATCGATAAGGTGGCTAAAACGTATAAATATCGTGGAGGTTTCTAAGACGGTAGGGGAATTTTTAAATTCTTAATACTGTCTTTTTAATACAATATCACTTATTTTTACTGTATGGTTATACATAAAGAAGGACGTAAGCTATTATTTAATCTTTTTGTAATTCTTGTGATTGTTAACTTGCTGGTATCTTACTTTTTACCAGAACAAGAAGCACTTCAGAATATTTTGCTGGTAGCAGGGGTGATTTTTTACCTCTGTATTTTACAGTTTTTCCGAAGTCCCAGAATAAAATCACCGGAAATTGATCCGAAATGTATTATTGCTCCCGCTGATGGGAAAGTGGTAGTCATTGAAAATACCGTTGAAAACGAATATTTTAAGGATAACCGGAAGCAGGTTTCTATTTTTATGTCGCCTGTGAATGTTCACGTAAATAGAAATCCGGTTTCAGGAATTGTTAAATATTTTAAGTACCACGCTGGGGATTATCTGGTAGCCTGGCATCCAAAATCCAGCACTGACAATGAGAGAACTACAACTGTAGTGGAATCAGAGGATGGAGTGGAAGTGATGTTCAGACAAATTGCTGGTGCTTTGGCTCGTCGTATTAAATGGTATATTGATATTGGTGATCCAGTAAGACAAGGTGAAGAGTTTGGATTTATTAAATTCGGCTCAAGAGTTGATATCTTTTTGCCATTGGATGCGGAAGTGAAGGTGGAAATAGGAGAGAAAACAAAAGGAGGAAAAACAGTGATTGCTGAATTGCCTTAAAAAGAATCATAAAGTAGAAAGTGACAAAGCCGTCTATTAATACTAGACGGCTTTGTTTTTTATAGGTGAATGCCTTTTAGGAAAACTAAATAGTTTTATTTTCGGAATTCTAAACTGAAATTTAATTTCCTTTAATCCTGTTCATTTCTGATCGGTTCTTCGATTTATCTTTGTA
>NZ_SMMB01001226.1 GCF_009711365.1 Xanthovirga aplysinae
TCCCTACTCTATCTACTCACCCTTTATTTCTAAGTCCATTACCTTAACTAAACGATTTCCTATCTCAGTAGTATTTAAAAATTTCCACCATTTACCACTAAGTGAGATATGCGTAGAATGGGAATTTAGGGAATTGATTTTTTTAAAATAATCCCAGGGAATCAGTTTTCAAATAAAGGAGTTTGGTCAAGCTAGACTTTAAGGATGGGAATTTACAGTCAGGGTATATACTACCATTCGTTTTAGTTGCAATTTAGGGAGAGGGTGGTACTTTAGCATGGATTTACTTCTAGGTTGGATGGAAAAGAGCTTGGCCAAAGCTTATAAGCTTGGACATATTTTAAATGTGTCTGCATTTTTTTATAAAAGCATATCACTAATATGGAAAGTGATTTTCCTTAGAAAGTGCAAGCTGATAGGAGTGAGGGTTCCGTATATCCTATTAGTTTCCCCATCTAACTTATCTAACTATCTCTTCATTAGAGATCTTTTGGGTGTTGATTTTTAGCTTAGCTGTCCCACTTTATATTATTCGAATGAAAAGTTGGAATTTTGGATAATTGTTGTTTGATGAATTGAAAAACTTCAGTGTAGATAGTGCTTTATTTTGTGTAATTAGTTATATTAATTATAGGTTAATTCGACGTTTAAAAGAGAAAATAAGGTCTGGATAAGTGTATTTAGGCCTTGTTTTTTTAGTAACTTCCTCAGAGACTGCTTAATGCCTTTTTGGATTTTATCCCAATAAGAACACATTTATTATGTGTACCCATATCCAAATAAAAGCTAAGCTTTATGCATTGAATTGTGATTTTCAATAGGCGTCAATTATGAAGGTTAATAAAAAAAATCTTCAATGTTTTAGTGGCTAACTCCCATTATTTCCCACATGCGCCTATGTGCAATTCCTAATTCTTTAAATATTCCCTGATAAAGAGGTGCTTTTATAGGAGTACAACAAGTTGCATATAGGGCACCCATTTTTGACCCTAACTCAGCTATTTTTTCAATGCTCTTTTGAACCTTATCCTGATTTTCGGAGGCTGTATTTAAGGTATTCACTAATCCTTCCAAAGCTGTAAAAGCTTCTTTCATTTTTGTGCTTCTTTCTTTCATACAACAACTCTTAGAAATTTTATCTAAAGCTGCTTTACAATTTTTAAGGGATTCAAGAGCACTGTTTAACATCATGTGATGCTTATTCTCCATCCTTTGATTAATCAAGTGATTTTCGCTGCTATTTGGTAAGTTTTTCATTTCCTTAATGACGGTTGAGGTATAAGTAAAGGAGTTTGCTTGGTGGACCTTTTAAGAATTGACTTTAGTTATTAACCAAAGGTAAGCTTGAAGCCAAAGAAAGGTGTTATATAATTTGGTAAAAATCTTATATAATTTTTAGTTGGATTGGTGAAATTATAGATCGAAAAAATAGCCTTCAAAGTTATTTCTCTAATTGGTCAAGTATTGTTGTTCTGTTTCACTGTAATTACTACTTTTCCTTTGTGCTTCCCTTCTCCAAAATACTGAATGGCTTTAGGGACTTCATTTAACTGATAGGGTCCATCTATTACGCATTTTATTTTGCCGGTTGTGAAAAGCTCATTAATATAACTTAAACCCTTATTTGGTTTGAGAGAAAGGATTCGTATTTTCTTTTTGCTGAACAGAGAAACCCAGGGTCCCAGACAAAAAATCTGGAAAAGCCGATTCAGGTGGCCTCCAACAGTAACATATGTCCCATTAGCTTTTAATGAGCGTGCATAAGCGAAAGGTGAGCGAGTTGTTTTGGCATCAAGAATCAGATCATAACGATTTCCATTTTTAGTGAAATCTTCCTTTGTGTAATCTATCACAAGATCAAAACCTATCGATCGCATCATATCCAGTTTTCCTGCGCTGTCAACTCCGGTCACTTCACTTCCGTATAATTTGGCAATTTGAAGTCCAAAGGTACCAACACCTCCGCCTGCACCATTAATTAATAATTTTTGCCCATGTTGAATTTTTCCTCTATCTACAAGGCTTTGAAGAGCCAGTATTGTAGCATGAGGTATAGCCGCTGCTTCTTCGAAAGTCATATTGGCCGGTTTGAGGATTAATGCATTTTCATCCACACAAACAAATTCAGCAAAACCACCCAAACCACACTCAGATATGTCCCCGTATACCTCATCTCCTGGCCGAAAACTTTTTACGTTTTTACCCACCCTTTCTACCACTCCCGCAGCTTCCACTCCAAGTATATTAACTTTTGGCTTTAGAAGCCCAAATAAAAGACGAAGAATGTATGGCCTTCCTCTTATGAAGCTCCAATCCCAGTCGTTTACGGCTGTGGCATGAACTTTTATCAAGACTTCATCTTCTTTGGGAGTAGGTTTTGGTATTTCTCTGAGTTGGAGTACATCAGGGGTTCCATATTTTGTGAATACAATTGCTTTCATAAAATTCCTCTAATGATGTTTTGAATTTGCCAATTTGGTTAGCCAAATCTTTTCGACTGCAATTGCTAACAGTTTCCAAAAAGTGCATTGTAATACCATTTATTGTTTGTTAGCAAAGGTATTTTATCTAATGTTGCTTTTTAGAAATAAACCCATTTATTGATATTCCAGGTACTTGTCTGTAACCCTACTGTATTTTAAAGAAAACAGATCTTTGATATAATTTTGATGTACTTTCCAGGGGGTTTTTGAACCCTGCTTGGGAAGTACATTACTGGCTCTCAGAATGTATCCCGCATCAAAATCTAATAAACGTTCCGACCTCAACTTTTTAGGATCAAATTTTGGGGTGCAAACCGAATAATTATTTTGTTTCATATGATTGAGTACCTTTGCTATGAATTGGCAATTCAGGTCACACTTCAAAGTCCAAGATGCATTAGTATATCCTATGGCCAAAGCAAAATTGGGAATTTCACTTAACATTACCCCTTTGTAAGCATGTGTTGTATTTATGTCTATAGGGGTACCATCAACCGTAATTTTCATGCCTCCAAAAAGTTGAACTTTTAACCCTGTGGCAGTAATGATAATATCGGCAGGTAAATGTTCTCCTGAGTTTAAAGTTATTCCATCTGTTGTAAAAGAACGAATAGTGTCTGTTACAATTTTTGCTTTTTTATCTTTTAAGGTTTTGAACAAGTCATTATCAGGAACTAAACATAGTCGTTGATCCCAAGGCTTATATTTAGGGTTAAAGTGCTGGTCTTCGTATTTACCCCCTAGTTGTTTTTTAATATTTTTCTTCAAGAAATTTTTAACGGTTTTGGGCCATTTTCGGGATGCTCTATAGAATCCAATACTAAAAAGAATGTTCTTCCAGCGGGAAATTTTGTGAGCTAATTTTGCAGGTAAAATTTTCTTTAAAAAATTAGCTACGACATCCTCACTTGGGAGGTTCATGATATAGGTAGGTGAGCGTTGCAACATGGTAACTTCTTTGGCCTTTTTTGCCAGCTCAGGCAACAATGTAATGGCAGTAGCTCCACTTCCTATGATAATGACATTCTTATTCTTATAATCCAGATTAGTATCCCATTTTTGTGGGTGTATTTTGATGCCCTTAAAGGCTTCAAAATTTGGAAATTCGGGTTCATAACCGTTCTCATAGTTGTAATAACCACTACACATGAAAAGAAAATTGGTCTGCACAATTTTTTTTTCATGTGTAGTTGAACATTCCACTTCTATTGTCCACTTTTTTGTGGATGATGACCAAGAAGAAGAGATTACCTTTTTGTTAAATTGAATATGTTCACGGATGTTAAATATATCTGCTGTTTCATTAATATATTTTAAAATCGAGGGTCCATCGGCTATTGCTTTGGGATTTTTCCACGGATGAAAAGCGTAACCAAAAGTGTACATATCGGAATCAGATCGTAAGCCTGGATACTTGAATAAATCCCAAGTTCCACCTACAGAAGCACGGGCTTCCAATATGGTGAATTTTAGGTGGGAACACGTTTCTTTTAAATGATAAGCTGCCCCTATTCCTGACAGTCCTGCACCCACAATGACCACTTCATAAAAATCAGATTTGACCTTTTCTTTTTTCATTATTATTAATGTTTAAAGAGGATAGAAAGCCAAATTTTTATTATTGCTTTTCAGTCCATTATTAGAAACAATTATTTCTTTACCCATTCATTTGAATTTACTCCCAACTTTTTTAACATTTCTTTACCGTTTTGATTTGCAGGATTAAGTTCAATCGATTTTTTGTAATTTTTAATTGCCTTGTCGTTTTTCCCTTGAACCATGAGCACTTCTGCATAACTATCATAAACATTCCACGATTTAGGAAATGCTTCTACGTTTAACTTAAAAAGCACTTCAGCTTCTTTCACTTTTTCCTTTTGCAATAGATGATAACCCATTCTATTCATTTCATCTTCAATTAAACCATAAGTATCGGAGTCTTTAATTTCTTGGTAATGTAAAAGTGCTGATTTGATGCCCTTTTCTAATAAGACTTCCAATAAGGAATAGGCTATGGATTTTTTGGGGAACTTATAGGGTTTATTATAAAGAATTCCTGTAATGGCAGTAGTCATTTCATCGAGTGGTGCACGCCCCGTATTATTTAATAGAATAATTGAGGACTTTTCGGAAGGAATTCGGGTAATTAGTGTATGGAATCCATTTATTCCTCCTCCGTGAGCTATTACCTGCAAACTATCCGTTGTTTGTCCAATGGGAGTTTTGCCGATCATCCACCCATAACCATATTGTTGCTCAAAGCCTTCAATGTAGGGTGTAAATATTAAATCAAGATATTTTTTGGGAAGGAGTTGGTCTGTGTATAAAGCTTGATCCCATAGAAATAAATCTTCAACCGTTGAATACATGGAACCCGCAGCATATGGAATAGACATGTCAAGATAAGGAGCATTAATGAAAAAGCTCCCATCTTTTTCATAGGCAGAAGCCCTGTTTTTCATGATGACGTTATGATGGTCATAACCCGTATTGTTCATTTTTAGGGGGTTAAATATTTTCTCCTGTAATACTACCTCATATGGTTTTCCAGTGATTTTTTCAATAATGACTCCTAGCAAAAAATAACCGGAATTATTATAAATGAATTTTTCACCTGGTGCGAATTGAAGTGTTGAATCGGCAAATATTTGCACAAACTCATTTGGGCTGTACGGATCGCGACTAATATCTTTAAAGAAATTGGGAAAACTGGTATAACTTGGTATTCCAGAACTGTGCGTAAGCAAATGATGAATGGTTACCTTATTTCCATTAGGTTTGGGGTAATCGGGGAGGTAGGTCGAGATAGGTTCATGCAAATCTATTTTACCTTCTGCGGCTAATTGAACAATAAGCATCGCAGTAAACTGCTTGGTAATTGAGCCTAATCGGTGTTTCGTATCAGGCCTATTTGGAATATCCCATTCCATATTGGCCATTCCAAAGCCTTTCTTAAAAATTATTTTTCCTTTTTCCGTTACTAGCACCGAGCCGTTGAACTGCCCATATTCATTATATTGGCTTATTAATTTATCTATTTGATGGGTTTTGGACTGTCCCACTGAAAGAGGTAAGATGAGCATCTGGAAAAAGATTCCTAAGATGAACGTTTTTAGCAATAAATTTAAGGTTTGTTTCATACTGATATTTGGTTAAAGTGGAGCTTTATCTTCTATGTTAGTGTAAAATAGTAGTCGGTTTCCTAAGTTTGGCTATTAAAAAATTTAAGGTGGAATCAAGCCTTGTGTTTACCTCTTTGCGTTTGTGCTACTAATTTATTTAGGTTTTACTTGAAATCTTAATACAGTTTTTAATTTATCTGGAGTTACTTTTCTAAAATCAGATAGGTATATTTCTCTGTGGTCTTTCGATATTCTGGAAAGATTTTCCTTTTCTGCAAAATCTTCCATTTGTTTAAAGCTAGCTGGTTCATTGTCGTAACTTCCCATATGCATCATTTGAATACATTTACCTTCCCTTACCTTTTCAAATTTCACCTTTTCCAATAATTCAAGTGATTTTTTCTTTTTGGTTTGGTCAATCATTTTTTTGGCGAACTCTTCACCAACAAATTCAGGTTGCCTAATCATTAACTTGAAAGTCAGGTCGTTTTTGTCAATTGTGCCCTTAAAGGTTTTCTTGGCTTCTTCCTTAATGTCCCAAACTCCTTCAAGTGGATAAACCGTATAATCAAAATATCCTTTAGGTTCTATTCCTTTTTTGGGACTCATTTTTATGGCGTAGGAAACCGCATACAGGACTTGGATATATTCAGGAAACAAATCACTGTTGGGGTTACCTTCTCCTTCAATGGTAATAAACTGGTATTCAGGGACCTCTAGTACTTCAGGTTTATTTTTGGGTAAATAGGTTGCTTTTTCCTTTTTTCTCCATTCATGTTTCATATTTAATTTTTTTTTGTTTTAATATATGAAGTAAAAGTAGAAAGCAAAAGTGACAGCCCTATGTCAAATGTAGTGATAGTTGTTAAAGTACATTTTTTACACAATTGCCAACGGTGAGTGTATAGGTAGTGTTGACTCTAAGACACTCAGCAAACAAAATATAAAGAATTTGAAAGGAGAAACCAATTTATTTAGCTTCACTTTTTCCCTTTTTAGTAATGGCTTATTGTAGATTTAGTAATAGCAATCCCAAAATTTGGATCCTAATTAGGTTTAAAATTATAAATTTCAGTTATATGGAAAATATAAGGGAGCTCGCTACGAAATTTAAATCCAAATTAGCTGTTTCATAGATGAAGGCCGTAGAAAGTTACTCTGAACTAGCTACAAACTATGGCCCTCCTTACTACCCTATTAATGGGGTTATATATCATCAAAACTTAATTTATCTTTTTTAAAATTTATCCACTTGTTTTCCCTTTATGTTTGCCGGTATTAGGTGTAGGTCTATTTTTTACCTATTCGAATTCATTTTATGTTTATTTTAGACTTAATTAAAAACAATGCTCAAACTCAAATCATGGGATAAACTCAACTGTATCATTGAAACTGAAAGGGCAGCCACCTTAAAAGATTTCGAAAGGAAACACAAAGCTCAATGGGGTCTTTAAAAAAGCTGGAAGAAACCCTACTCCATGATAGATAACTTAATCCAGAATTTAGAAGAGGGAAAAGTACTTGAAGAAGTAGATTATAAATCCATTAATTACCAATAGAAACTATGAAAACGAAATTAACGCTCCTTTGTCTGATGGTATTCACACCCTTATTACTTTTGGCTCAATCCCAATCTAAAAATGAAGTCATTAGGGAAGTTCAAAAGTTAATGATTGAAAATTATATTTTTCTGGAGAAGGCTCATGAAGTTAATCAGCATTTGGATCAATTAATACAAAAGGAATATTTTGAAGGTTTTGAAAGTTCGGAAGCCTTTGCAAAGGCACTATCCGAAGAAATGCAAAAAATTACAAAAGATAAACATTTGAATATTGCTCCCCCAAGACCTCGAAATACTGGGCATGGTCCTCGGCCCTCTTTTTATTCCTGGCATTTAAATAATTTGATGGAATTTCGGGCGGGAGGGTTTGGGGAGGTGAATTTCTTTGAGGGGAATGTAGGATATATCCATTTAAAAGGATTTAGGGTTGAGGACACCTTAAAAGTAGATCCATTAATGCAATACCTGGCTACTGCCGACGCCATTATTGTTGATTTAAGAGAAAATAGTGGGGGAAATGGGCCAGTAGGAACTTATTTAAGTAGCTATTTTCTTCCATTGAATATTCCACTAACAGGAGTATATACTAGAAAAACAAATAGATTGGAAGAATATCATACCGTTCCAGTAAAGGGAATGCAGAGGCTGGACGTTCCTTTATTAATATTAACTAGCAATAGGACATTTTCTGCGGCTGAAGCTTTTGCATACGATCTACAGGCAAGAAATCGTGCCATTATCATAGGGGAAAATACAGGAGGGGGAGCACATCCGGTGAGTTTTATACGGCTCCCCAAGAACTACACCCTTATTGTTACTGTTGCACGCTCCATTAACCCTGTAACCCAAACCAACTGGGAAGGTGTGGGAGTAAAACCAGATATTAAAGTTTCGGCAGAAAAGGCTCTGGAAGAAGCTAAAAAAGTAGCAATAGAAAGTGCAAAAAAGTATAGAGAAACTCCATTCCGAAAATTGGAGAAAATTCTAAAAAATGCGAAACTATCGAAAGCAGATGAAAAAGCTGTTTGCGATCTTTTAGAGCTCATACTGGAAAGAGGACATATGGAAAAATTCATGCTAAATAGATTGGGGTACGATTATTTGGATAGAGGGAAAGTAGATGCGGCTTTGGCTGTCTTAAGGGCAGGCACGGTTCTTTTTCCTAATTCTCCAAATGCTCATGATAGCTATGCTGAAGTTTTAACTCAAAATGGGCAGAAAAAATTAGCTTTAATGCATTATGAAAGAGCGGTTTTACGTGCCAAAAATCAAAATGATAGACAATTAGAACTGTTCGAAAAGAATTTAAATGCCTTTAAGGCAAAAAGGTGACTTTGTTAAAATTTTGAGCCCTTTAGTAAAGTTAGTTGATATTAATTAGTTCCTAGCAGTTGGTACAGCTCTAAACTTTTTTAAAATTACTCAGGCCCATTTTCTTGCATGACAAATCCATAACATTTTGCAGAAAATCATTCTCCTTTGCCCCCTTCCTCTTTGAAGAAAAAATCTACTTTACTTTTTAATAAGAAGCTGTGCGTTTTAACAACAGTTCTTGTTCAAAACCGAACATAATTTATATTGGGATAATTTAGGAATATGGCTCTATTGGCTGTATAGGGCTGTTCTTAAGGTTCTGGCACAGCAGTTGAATTATAATTGGCACAGACTAAAAAATCAAAACCAACAAAATACAGCTATGAAAATCGTATCAACAAACCAGTTAAAACCCATAAGCATCATGTCATTCATAGGAGCCTTAGCATTCATTGTAAGTTTTTCAGCCGTTGCCGGAAATCTAAAAAAAGTAGACACTACATCTAAGGAGATGGCCTATGAAATGATCTTGGGTCCTCAGGAAGAGTTTGCTTTGGCCAATGATGCTTTAAGCCCCGAAGAGGAGAACCTGTTAATCTTTCCACAGGAGGTATACATCTATAATCAGGATAACCAGCTGATCCAACATGCTACCGGGTCAAGTGAGGAGCTACAACAAAATGGCCAATTACAAGCGATAATTGCAAATAGCAGTTTGTTAATGGAAGATGGGGGAGATAAGTACTATGTTACAAGGAAATAGGTTATGTTTGAGGGGAAGTTATTTTTAAAAAAGTGACGGTTTAGGGAAATATAGGGTGGAATTGTAAAGGATTAGGTATTAGTCGGCTCATAAAAAGAGCCGGCTATTTTTTTGGATAGGTTGGGAGATTTCCAGGTTTTAGAAAGTAGAATTAATGAAATTAATATGGATAACTTTAAGAGAAGCTACTAAATGCTTTTTAATAAGTGAATATTTCTATTTAACCCTTAACCGGGAATGATTTCAAACACTTTGCTTTCCCAAGCATTAATAAATCCAAATATTAAAAAAGGCCTTTAAGTCCCTTTTGCTAGATTTTTCCATGGCATACTGAAAGTCTTCTGTGGTTACAGATTTCTCATAAAATTTTTGGGTAAAAAACTTAATTCCTTTCCAAAAGGGTTCATCTCCTAGTTCTTTCCTTAATAAATGTAATACATAGGCTCCTTTAAAATAAACCAAGTTTCTATCATCCTTAGTGGGATTGGTCCAGTCAGGAAAAACTAACGGTTTATCAGCTCCCTTCTTCCTGATTTTATCATACACATTAAAATAGGCATCTATATTTTCCTGGTATTTTTTCCTCCCAAATCGGTGTTCATTATACGCCGCTGACATAAATGTGGCAAATCCTTCATTGAGCCAAAAGTGATTCCAACTCTTGCATGTGACCATATTTCCCCACCATTGATGGGCTAACTCATGGGAAATTAGATTTGCCTCCGAGCTATCAGTTAATACAAGTTCACCATAAGACTCTTTTAATACTGCAAATCCCGACATTTCTTGATAATGGTTACCCATTATTAGTTGAGTATAAGAACCTTGAGGGTACTGTACTCCTGATTTAAGTTCAAAAAAGGAAAGCATATCTTCGGTATTTTTAAAGATCAATTCTAATTCTTGAGAGGTATGCTTATGGGAATAATAATTTAGTGAAATGTCATGATATTGGTCTTTGTATTCATGAAATGAACCCATTGCAAATCCGTATGTATAAGTTGGTGTTTCGTAGTCTTGATTCCATGAATATAAGGTCTTATTATCTCCTTGGGTTTGTTTGTTAATCAAATTACCACTAGCAATTGCCCTAAACTGATTGGGTACCAATAAATCAATTTTTAATGAGGCCCTATCGTCAGGTGAGGTATTGCAAATCATCCATTCACTGGTGTAATATACAGTGTATATTTGTTGTGGAGAGGATAGGAAAACTATTCCTTTTTCAGGTTTTCCTTCATAAAATAATTCAACCTCATATTCATTCGCTGTGTTTTTGTCCAATGAAATGAATACTTTATTTTCTTTCTGTTCAAATCCTTTTACCCCCTTACCTTTAAAATTGGTTACCTTCAAATTTCCAGAATCAAAAATAACTTTATCATTTTTGCGGTCTGCTTTAAATTTTATGAGGACACAACCTTTAACCTCTTTTTTGTTCAAATCAGGTTCGAGAAAGACATGATAATTCAAAACATCTATTCCATTGTTATTTGTGGGGCTAGCATTTAATATGCCTGAGAACAAAAAAGTTAAGAAAGAGAGGAGAAAAAATGGGTTCAAATTCATAATTAAAGAAAAAATAAACAGTAAGGTTTTTGTATATAGTTCTTATTTCGTCAATAAAGTACTTAACATCCAGCTTCCCCATATTGATTGTTAATCCCCTCCACAAGAAGCACAGGAGCTACAACTGGAACATGAACTGTCAAAAGAGGAATCAGAACTTCCGAAGGACCCAAAATCAAACCAACTACCAGATGAAGCATTTGAACTTATGTTATCCGATTCTGAAAAAATCTCAGCCCCACCATTCATATCTGTTGGGTTATCAAAATTAGCAGAAGCGTTATCCTCCGTCTGTGAAGCATATAAATCATTTCCGGCTTCAGATTCGTTCTCAGAAAAAATATCTGTTCGGTCTTCCACTGCTGTTGAATCATCGAAATAGGAAGATGAGCTATCTACCTCTTGTAAGTACCCTAATTCACTTCCAGTTTCAGATTCATAGTAAGTATTGGAATGCATCACAGAATGTCCATGTCCTATAGATGCCCATAGGAAAGAATAGAAAAGGAAATCATCAAATCCATAATAACCGTAATGTAGACCATGGTAACCATTCACTTGGTTTCTTCTAATATCCTGTTTCGATTCTATCTTGGTTTTTGAAACAACAATTTTGGTTTTTATTTCCGAATGAATATCATCTACATTTATGGATTTCTTGATACATAAAATAAGGTCACTCATAAAAGAAGAGAATTCATGGTGCTTTTCTCTTTTGAATTCGTCATAACTCTCCTGAGATGAAAATACATTTTCAAGTTTACTCTTAACATTACCTTCTTTGGCAGAAAACTCCTTTAGAAGTCCCGTTAACTTAATTTCGATTGGATGTTCTCCTACACTATGGTTCCTACTTATTTGGACTTCCAATAGGTATTTAAATAATTCATCTTCATGTTCTAAGACCAGTAGTAAATTGTCAAAGTGGGTTGACATGGCAGATCCCAGTTTTAAATCATAAAGGTCAAGGGCCTCCTTCAAATCATCTTTCTTTCCTTTATCATCGAGATAAAAATCAATATCATCATGAGATAACCGAATGATATTAGAAATGCCTTTCTGGGAAAAAGCCATATTTAGTTGTTGGAGAATAGAAACGGCTGTAAATGTTTCTCTTTCTTGTTTTTCAGTTACCCCACCCAAAGTCATGTAATAAAGCATTCTTTTAAAAGCTTTGGTTGGTTTTTTGCGTTCAATTTTGGTTAAATGAGAGGGGTCTATTGTAATTATTCCTTCAAAATACATAGGGTAAAATTTTAGGTTGGTTGACATGATCCGCATTGAGAATCGATCCATTCTTTTTTAGATACTTCTCCCCAAATAGGCACTGGAGGTTCCCCAAAAAAGATTATATAGCATTGGATTGTTTTTATGTAGTTTCTATTGTTTGAAGACTTGTCATCATCAGGCGTATGGTGAATAAACTTTCCCAATTTTAGGTGGCAAAACTTTTCATAAGCTTTTGTGAAGAGAATAAATTCATGCCAACCCAGGTCAACAATTAATGATGGAGTTAGCCTAATTTGAAAAGCAGACACTAAGTAAAGAAACTTAATAACTTCAATAAACAACTCACGTGGAGTTATCCTTTCATCTATAGGAAGTTTATCTAATTTTTTACCGAGAATCGGGTTCTTCTCCAAAAGTGTATCTGTCCATGCCTCAACGGTTTCTGTACTTACCTTTTCAGTTTGCGTATTTTTCATAAATTATTATTGCTAACGGCCTGTCTATGGAGAAGATCATTTTAAAGTGTTGGTTTTGCCGGGTCATTCTTCCTTATTTAATGGATATACCGACAGGATTAAGTTTTGGCAAGATAATAATCTATCCTAGAGGGTACAAATCCCCATAGAGAGATAGTGAGGACTTAACATGTAACTGCATTAGGGTTTTAAACCCAAAATCATAAGAGAATGACTTTTATGAGCCGTGAAGGAAAACTTTTTACCTTTTTGAGTTTTTT
>NZ_SMMB01000971.1 GCF_009711365.1 Xanthovirga aplysinae
TATATACATAAAGGTTTGTAGGTGCTTTTGAGGTTCCAATAGACAGGCGCATCTGCTTTTCACTATCCGAAACGTTTACAGCTAAAACATTTCCGTCAGGTATTTGAGGAAAATCTACCTGCTCTCCCGTTACATTATTTTGAATAATCAAACTATTTTTACCATCCTCATTAATAGCGATGATCCTATATTTTTCATTTTCACTTAGGTAGCTATACATTACATCCCAATTGGTTTCGTAAAGGACTTCTTCCTTCCCACTACTTATTTCCAATTGCATGAGGTAAGCAAATTCCTTTCCGGCATTGGTGATATAATAAAAGTGCCTACCATCTTTACTAAATCCGGAACTACTGTAATTTCCAGGTAATTCAGGCTTAGAGATTTCTATCGTAGATTGACCGGATCGGTTGTAAAGAAATAATTGATTTTCACTGGTAGTAATTGTCTTTTGAAGGGCCAAGATGTTTTCATCATCCGACATTCCGGACAAATCCATTCCTTCATCATTTTGATATAGCATTTCAGGATCCCAATCCCCAACAGGCATTTTATAAAAATCAAAAAACTGAGGATTTCTTTTATTCGAAATGTAATACATGGACCTTTTATCCCTACTCCAACCCACAAAACTTGCCTTTTCCTTTTCGCCAGGTGTTAAATCTTTGGAAGAACCATCCTCTCCCAACAAGTAAATATGATCCATTTCATTTCCACCTTTATCCGCAGAATATAGCATGTTATTAGTACCTGGCACATAATCCACGGCAAAGAAGGACTCCTCTTCCGAATGGGTTACTTGGCGTTTTGATCCTGTTTCAATATTGATTTCATACAAATTAAAAATACCTGATTCATCACTACTAACGAGTAAATGGGATTCGTCAGGAGAAAAAACACCCCCTCCTATTCTTTTATTTTTGTAAAATTGATCGATGGAATACTTTTCTACTTGTTTTTTCTCATCCATTTTACAGGAATAAAAAAGACAGCAGGTCAGAATAATTGCAATTAATCTCATATTTATAGTGTTTTTTAATAAAAAAATGGATTCTTTAAAATAAAATACAAGTACAATATAGTATTTATATTTACAATCCAAATAATTGAGTTAGAATCACACCACTTTTAGTGAGAAAAACAAACAAAGTATAATTACCTGAGAATATGTCTTTAGGCCCTTTCATTTAGCCTCCTCCCAAGGAAGTGCTTACTTGCAAAAAAAATGATTTTATCAGCATGAAGGGTCCCTAGACGCCTTTCTTCTACTTTGAGCATGATGAACATGCATCGCACAGGAGGGAATTAAAGAAATGATTGTTGAAAATTGAATCCTGAATTTACAGGAACAAGAAGGAAATAAAAGGATACAAGGAAACGCTTAAACTCATCATAGACAGGAGAAAACTCCGAGCCTATGATGAGAGGTTATTCTGGAATTGACTACCAAAATACTACATAAATAACCGCCAATACACCAACTACAGCCACCGAGGCCAAATTAAATACAGAACTGGTTCTAAATCCCCCTTTTTCTAATTGAATGGCCTTTTGATCAACAGATCGATTTTCAATTAATGAAACGATGATAATAACAGCAGACAAAATTAGAAAGCTCAGCCCCATTCGGTCGATAAATGGGAGTTCCGGCCAAAAGAACTTAAAGGCTGCTGATAAAGGAATAGACAATATCACCGTCAACAGGGCAGCATTGGTTGAAGTTCTTTTCCAAAATAAACCAAAAAGAAAAATGGCTACTACGCCAGGACTAATAAAACCTGTATACTCTTGAATATACTGAAAAGCCTGGTCCAAATTACCCAGCAATGGGGCTATCAAAACCCCAACACAAAGGGAAAGAGCCGCTGAAATTTTTCCTATTCTCACCAAATGTTTATCCTCAGAAGGAGATAGTTCCCCACCATTTTTAAACTTCATAGGGCGATAAATATCCAGCGTAAAGATGGTAGATGCACTATTGACCATTGAACTTAATGAGGAACCTATTGCCGCTATTAAAGCCGCAAAAGCCAGGCCTTTAAACCCAGTAGCTACATAGTTATTCAAAACCCATGGATAGGCTTCATCCGGTTTGTTCACATCGGCATTTAATACAAAGGCCGCAATACCTGGAATTACAACAATAAGTGGCAAAAGCACTTTCAGAAATGCCGCGAAAACAGTTCCATTTTGAGCCTCTTTCAGGTTTTTTGCAGCTAAAGCCCGCTGAATAATGTATTGGTTATTACCCCAATAATAAAGATTTGCAATCCACATTCCACCTATCAAAACACTTATACCCGGTAGATTAATATATTCAGGATTTGACTTATGCAAAATCATTTCAAACTTTTCGGGAGCCTTAGCAATTAAGGTCTCTAAACCCACCCAGAAACTACCACCAACGGCCTTCAAGACCATCACACTGGCCAGCAATCCCCCAAAGATCAAAACAATTACCTGAATAACATCGGTCCAGACTACAGCCTTCAAACCTCCCGTAATAGAAAAAGTTGAGGCAAATAGGGCTAAACCAATCACACCATAAATCAGAGGAATTCCCATAATACTTTGAAGTGCAAGACCTCCCAAATAAAGAACGGAGGTGATATTTACAAAAACAAAAAGAAGCACCCAGAAAATAGCCAACCCTGTTCGGACTCGGGAATCAAAGCGCTGTTCCAAAAACTGTGGCATAGTATAAATGCCTTTTTTTAGGAAAACTGGCAAAAAGTATTTGGCAACTATAATTAAAGTGGCAGCGGCCATAAATTCATAGGAGGCAATGGCCAATCCGACAACATAACCAGATCCAGACATACCGATAAATTGTTCGGCCGATATATTAGAGGCAATAAGAGATCCTCCCACAGCCCACCAAGGCAAGGCTTTTGAAGCCAAAAAGTAATCTTGAGCGCTTTCCTGCTTTTTTCTTTTGGAAATCCAAATGCCAAAGCCCATCATAAAAATGAGCCAGCCGGCAAAAATCCATAAATCAGTTGTAGAAAATTCCATATTAATAAGTATTAAAAATTTACGGTATTTTTATTGCTTTTTAAGTGCAAAAACTTGGTATTGATAATTAAATAAACTAAAACCAATCTTTTAATATATTCAATTACCACAATATGAAAAATGCCAATAAAAGAATTTTTAAAACATTATTTCAACAGTCTTTCTTAATTTCTGATTTTGGACTTTTTCAACAAAAAACAGTATTAAAAAGAATTTCAAAGGATTGAGACCCTCCAAATATTAAAAAAAAGAAGACTACTGAATTAAAGAACAGGAATGAAATCAATGATTTTTTACCGCAAAAAATAATACTTAATTAACAAAAATTTTAAATCTATATATTATACTTACTTTTAAATAAAATAGTGAAACAGATTTATATATCTATTTGAATATTACAAATATTCAGCAGGTATTTTAAACTCCTTTTTTTGGCCATTCCGTAAAACAGTGAGATAAAGATACCCATCTTTCAATTTTAGCTTACCTCTCATTTGAATAAAGGAACACAAATCAGGAACATAAGAAAAGTCAGTATCATTGATTTTCAGCACCCTATCATTATATTTTAGTCCTAATTCCTCCACTTTACTGTTCAATGATATCATGGCTACCCAAACCTTTCCTCCTTCCCAGCCAAAATCAATATTTTCTAATATCAAATCTTCCCTTTCCCCTTTTTCGTAAGGGTTTTCTGCCAAATAGAGAAGTTCTTTATCACTCATTAGCGTTACATAATAATTGAACAAAAACTGATTCCCTAGGTAATTTCTTCCGGGATGTTTCCTTGCTTCAATTTGTTGGCGACGACTGAGATTCACCCCACCCAGTGAAATATTTTTCACTTCATAAACCAAAATGGTATCCAAACGGGTAGAAGTCGCGCCAGTCACTTGCTGAATCCTTTCCCTTATCACCTGCTTGCTTCTGATCATCCCACTTACTTCCTTATCAAGGATTAGGTAGCAAACACAACCTGTATCAAATTGCGCATCAAATTTCACTTCCTCATTAATTTGAACCCGGGCAAACAAATCCCCACGCATATTTTGATTAAGGCGAATTTTTTTTTCTAAGCGGCTTTCCGGTATTTCTGAGCGCACATCTGTGATGAGCACTTTCTTGTTTTTAAAATCAAAGCTCCACAAAAAGTAATCAATGGTATTGACACCTAAAATTCCATCTACTTCCAAACAACGAAGCACTTCACTCAAATCCGCTGATAGGGCTCCTGTTTTTTCCAAGCTTACCCCTCCCAAATTCAAATCAATCACATGATATTTGGCGGGCTGTTTTTGGTTGTTGGCATCGGTTATAGAAAAGTCAGTAATAACGGTGGGAAGTCCCAACTCCCCCACTAATTCGTCGGAAAGAACATTTACCTCCGCCCCAGTATCGAAGATAAAATTATATAAACGTGGTGAATCATTTACTCTTACCTTTAAATAAATGAGCCCATTTTTATACTCAAAAGGGGCCTCAAAGGCAAAATTCTTTTTAGAGCTTTTCCCTTCATAAAAAAGCTTCTGAAAATAATACCATTCATTGGCTACATTGGACGTTAATCGGGTTTTGCAAGAAAACAGAGATATTAACAAAAGCCCACCTATATAGCACCATCTCACCAACATAGCAAAAAAGAGCTCAGGGTAATTTTGACGGCCTTTTAAATCAATTTTTTGCGGAAGAAAGAAGGAGGATAGTTTCCGGATATTCATAAGGTAGTGTTTTGCAAATAATTATCTTCAAACCTTATTTGTGGTTATCGATAATACTTACAAGGGGAAGGGAAAATTTCTAAAGAACGTTCCATTTCAAAAAGAAAAACCTCACAAACGGGGTGTGAGGTTTTAAAAGCTTTTTGCTTTCTTCAATCTTACTTACCTATTGGCAATTTTTAAGAATTTTGAAAAAGTATAGGCTTCAAATTATCCTTTCCTCATCATTTCCAACATATCCCACATTTCTTTAGTAACCATATCCAACTGGTTGAATTCACCGGCACCTTGTAGCCATTCCCCACCATCAATGGTAATTACTTCACCATTTACATAAGCTGAAAAATCGGACATCAGGTAAGCAGCCAAATTTGCTAATTCCTGATGCTCCCCAAATCGCTGAACCGGTATTTTATTTTTGGGATCAAATAAATTGGCAATATTATCAGGTAAAAGCCTACTCCAGGCTCCTTCTGTTGGAAATGGTCCTGGAGCAATCGCATTGCTTCTAATTCCATACTTAGCCCATTCAACGGCAAGCGATCGTGTCATAGCTAATACTCCAGCTTTAGCCGCTGCGGAAGGAACCACATAGGCTGAACCTGTCCAAGAATAAGTTGTAACAATATTGAGGAATGTTCCTTTTTGTTTCTTTTCAATCCAATTTTTACCTGCAGCTAGCGTAAAATTTGAAGTCCCCCTCAAAACAATATCGACCACTGTATTAAAAGCACGGTGTGAAAGACGTTCTGTAGGGCTAATAAAATTCCCAGCCGCATTATTTAAAACGCCATGAATTTGGCCGAACTTCTCTTCAGTAGTTGAAATTACATTTTCAATTTCTTCATAATTCCTGACGTCACATGCTAAAGGCAATACTTTTCCTCCTGTTTCTGATTCCAGTGCTTTGGCGGTCTCCTCCAACACAGGTAACTTCCTACTGGTAATTACTAAATTAGCTCCCAACTCCAAAAAATATTTTCCCATAGATCTTCCCAATCCTGTCCCACCTCCTGTCACAATAATAGTTTTACCTTCAAGAGTTCCTTCTTTTAACATTCCGTTAGTATTCATTCCTATTAAAAAATTTAAGTTAAAACGATACCAAAAGATAAGGAAAAATGAGCACATTAAAAATTCATTTGAATGTTACAGAACTTTCAGAAATAAGAGTCCTTATTTTAATATTCCTTAAATTGCAAAATCATCAGTAACTTTGATTTTACTTTTAAAAA
>NZ_SMMB01000537.1 GCF_009711365.1 Xanthovirga aplysinae
TCTTATTTAAGACTGGCTTTGCACAGGAAAATTACAAAGAGAAAATAAAAAGTGCTCGGGTGGCAATGATCACAGAGAAATTGGACCTTAGTCCCCAACAATCGGAGGTTTTCTGGCCCCTATATAATGAATTTAATAACAAAAAAGAAGAGTTAGAAAAACGACAACGTAAAACACAAAAGTTGGCCAAACAAGAAATCTCAGATAGCAAAGCTCAAAAAGAAATACAATCCATTTTTGTTTTAAAGCAACAAATTCTGGATTTAGAAAAATCATATTATAAGAAATTTGGAGAAACCTTAACTCCTCAGCAGGTTTTTAAATTAGGACAGGCAGAAAAGGACTTTCGAAAACTTATCATTAAAAAAATCAGGGAAGAGAGACGATCCCGAGCAAACGGAAAAACTTCCTCCTAAAAAGCAAAATAATTCCACCCAATAAAAAAGCCGGTTAGTTAAACCGGCTTTTTTATTTATTTTTCGCCACAAAAGCCTTCCTTTCCCCATTTTAACTTGGTTTTTTTGTTAAAAAAAATTATCATGATGATCATTAATTATAATGAGAACTTCTTCTTAATTGAAAAAATATATTGTTAATATCATCAAAACACTTCTAACTACCTTAATAAGATTAATCCATGAGTAAAATTTTAACAATTATAGCAGGGCTTATTATTATCATGTCTTCCTGCCAAAAAAATCAAACAGGAAAAGAAACCCTGGAAGCAAATTCACAAGAGTTTAAAGAAGTAAAAATCGAAGGTGTGGTGACCAATCCCAAAGGAGATGAAGTAACCGTTTCTCTGACCAGGCTTCATTACACCATGCCCAAACAAATTGTTTCATCAAAAATTGATGAAAATGGCCACTTCAGTTTAATTATTCCTTTAGAGCAGGCAACTGAGGCTCTTTTAATGGAAGGAAAAGAAAGAACCACTCTATTTCTTTCTCCCGGTGATGAACTAAAAGTAACGCTAGATGCTAATCAATTTGACGAATCCCTAAAATATGAAGGCAAAGGGGCAGAAGTAAACAACTATCTGGCCAAAAAAGCACTAAAAGGTGAA
Source organism: Xanthovirga aplysinae (assembly GCF_009711365.1). Taxonomy (GTDB): domain Bacteria; phylum Bacteroidota; class Bacteroidia; order Cytophagales; family Cyclobacteriaceae; genus Xanthovirga; species Xanthovirga aplysinae. Next base: position 1,067 of record NZ_SMMB01000537.1, read on the forward strand.
GAATTGGGGAAGAATGTGACAGGAAATATATATGAATTAGAACCTCTTAATTTTCAAAACACTTTGAATGAACGTTACCTCCAATTAAAGGAACTATACAAATCCTATTTTCAGGGAAAAACTGCACCTACCGAATTTGCTACTTATGAGATGGCACAATTGAAATCCACAAAGGCTGTTCAATTTGGTAACTACGCAGATTACCACAAATACTATACAAAAAAAGAATCCGTAGAATTACCAGAAGGGTTTGACGATTTCAAAAAGGACATAAACTACAATGATGATAAAGCCCTTATTTCCCCAGCATACAGAAATCTAGTTAATTCTTATTCCCTTCAACTTTACAGTGAAGAAACAAAAGAAAAACCAAAAACCGAACAAGAGTATACGGACCGACGGCTTAAGCTAAATGCCCATATAAAAGAAAAATTCACTGGAAGCGTACAAGAATACTTATTGGCGACGAATATTTTATCTCAAATTTCATATACAGAGGCCGCAATTCTTGGAGATCAAATTAATGAATTTAAAAACGCATTTTCAAAAAGTCTCTTTTTAGCAACAATCAACGAAAAGTTCGACAAATGGCGCAAGCTTGCACCTGGAATGAAAGCCCCTGATTTTAAATATGATACTCCGGAAGGAAAGGAAGTAGCTCTTTCTGAACTGAAAGGCAAAGTAGTTTATATTGATGTTTGGGCAAGCTGGTGCGGACCTTGTAAAAGAGAAATGCCTTTTTCCAAAGAAATAAGTGATAAGTTTATTGATCAGAAAGATGTAGTATTCATGTACGTATCGGTTGATGATGAGGAAGAAGATTGGAGAAAATACATGGAGAAAAACAAAGAACCCCATGGATTAAACCTTTGGGCTAAGGGTTGGTCAGAAATTGCAGATGAATATTTAATCAGCAGCATTCCCAGATATATCCTGGTTGGGAAAGACGGCAAAATCATTTCCTCAAGGGCACCACGTCCTTCTTCTGGAGAGGTGGAAGAGCTGATCAAAAGCCACTTAAATGAAAATAGTTAAATCAAAAAGGTTAGGCTAAAAACAACTTAAATAACACTTAGGTAAATTTAAACCGCTGATATATTTTTCTAAAATATATCAGCCGTCTTTTTTCAACAAATCTTC
>NZ_SMMB01001210.1 GCF_009711365.1 Xanthovirga aplysinae
ATTGGTAGAGTTTTATAATGAGACCCTTGGATTTTGTCCCAATAGTGTTAAAACCATGCACATTAGGCCAAGAATAGCCTATGCTTTTATCGAAATGAATAAGGCTGTCATGGAAAATAAAGGTAGGGTGACTAGTGCTTTAAAACGACTGATTGGCTATGTGAGTAGCCATGCTGCAGGTTGTCAATATTGCCAGGCCCATACGATAAGAGCGGCAGAAAGGTATAGTGCTGAACAGGAGCAATTGGAAAATATATGGGATTATAAAACACATCCCGCTTTTTCTGAAGCTGAAAGGGTAGCGCTGGATTTTGCATTGGCTAGTTCCAGTATTCCAAATGGTGTTGATGATCAGATCTCTGAGAATTTAAGAGCCCATTGGGATGAAGGGGAAATAGTGGAGATCTTAGGTGTAGTAGCCTTATTTGGGTTTCTGAACAGATGGAATGACTCCATGGGAACAGAAATGGAGATGCCAGCCGTTGAATCGGGAGAAAAATATTTAAAGCCTCAAGGTTGGTCAGTGGGGAAACATCAGTATTAGCGGTGTTGTTGTTTCTATTTCTTTTGGAGAAAAAGTAAAAGAACCTAAGCTGAAAAAGTTTCAGCTTAGGTTCTTTTTATTTCAAATGGGTATAGGTATGCCTTTTTACAAAAAGAATATCACTAATCTCTACAATGCCCCAAAGGAATCCGGCATAAATAAGCGGTTTTTGAAGAAATGTTATTAAATGTAGCAGGGATTGGGGCAAATTTATTTGGTATAAATACAGCATGGCCCAGCAAAAGGAGGCAACCAATAACAGGCTGATCAAGAACAAAACTTTAAAGGCGAATTGTTTAATGGCATTCTTTCGTTCAATTTTAATAAGTACCTGATTGGAGAAATCTTCGGACAAAGACAAGTTTGGGGCTTCATCAAGACTCGTAAAAAGATTGAAATAGAGTTCCTTTTCCCTGGAGTCCAAACCTTCTGACTTATTTTGAGGAACACTTGTTTCTTTTAAATGCTCCTCTACCAATTTTTGAATTGCCTCGTCATCAAATGACTTCATAGTATTTCCTCCTTAAGACTATAACTTTCTAAGTTTTTCTTTAATATTTTTCTAGCCCGAAACAAATAATTTTTTACGGTTCCTTCTGGAAGTCCGGTCACTTTCCTAATTTCTTGGTAATTCATTTCCTCCAGATGGTATAAGGTTAGAATGGTTCTATAATGTACTGGAAGACCTTTTATTTGTTGATGTACTATTTTTGTGATATCTTTTTTTGAGTACAGTGTTTCCGGATCTGTTTCCGCCGTTTGCAAATTATCCTCAGAGAGTTGGTCAGCTGAGGAGCGTTTATTTTTCTTTGCGTGGTTGATGGCTGTTCGGTAAGCAATTGTTGCAATCCAGGTGGAAAGTTTTGACTGAAACTTAAATTTGGATAACTGCTCATAGACCTTAATGAAGATTTCCTGGCAAAGATCTTCCAATTCATGATCATCCTGGATGATCCGTGCGGCCATATGGAGAACCAAACGCTGATATTGGTTTACCAGCAATTTGAATGCCTCCTTATTTCCATTCAATATACTTCCTACTAAAGTCCTTTCGTCAATCATCAAGCCATTGGACAACAAACTTTCTCAAAATGTTGCAGGCTAAATGTAACTATTTTTGATTTTTTATTTAGAGTAAATTTTTATGTTTTGAGTAATCCTATAAGAAGTTCAGATAAAATAAATAGTTATTGAATGTAATATGAAGTTAAAACCGTGGTCTTAGAAAATTGTGGAGGTGTGGATTAGTCTTTGTTCCGGTTAAATTGGTGATAGATTGTCTAGATTTACTTCCTAAAAAGGCTTGTACTTTATTAGAAAGTAAAGGCTCTTTGTTAAAAGTTGGAAGGGTGAGGCTTGATGCTGTCTCTTTAGGCTTATGGATGATTGTTTGTGTTGCTTTTAGGCCAACTGGGGTGATTCATTCTATTGTTTTGAAAAAAATTGGAAAGACCTGCAACATTATTTGATCCGGTAGTGTCTCATTGAGTGAATTTGAAAACAATTGTTCATTTAAATAAAAATATCATGACCGAAGGAATTTCTGCAGCACTTATTATTTTCGTGGCTTTTTATGGCATTAGTATAGTGATTAAGGCGATAACTTCTTACCAGTTTAAAAAGAGTGTATTAAATTCTGGGTCTTTAGATGTGGGAAATTTGAAGGATACACTTAGTCTTTTGGAGTCTAATCGAAAGCCCAACAAGGAGAATGCATTAAAGTGGGGATTAATTATGCTTTTTGGAGGTGCTGGGTTAATTTGGCTTGATGTCTATGGTTTTGACCGTTTTGATGAAAATTCCTTAATGACCTATGGCATTGAATTGGCTTTTATTGCTGGAGGATTTCTAAGTTATTTCTTTATCCTTAAAAGCCAGGAAAAAAAAGCCTTGAAGAATAGGTAGAGAAATTACGGACCCAAGTGATAAAAAAACCTCCTCATTTTAAATGAGGAGGTTTTTCCTTATTTTACATTCACATGTCTCTCAGCATGGTAAGAAGAACGAACCAAAGGTCCTGATTCTACATATTTTATCCCTCGTTTTAATCCCTCTTCTTTATAATGTTCAAACAAATCAGGGTGAATGAATTCCGCTACCTCAATATGCATTTTAGTAGGTTGGAGGTATTGTCCCAAAGTGAGCACATCTAAATTTACCTCTGCTAAATCATCCATGATTTTATAGACTTCGTCTTTGGTTTCTCCTAAGCCAAGCATAACTCCAGTTTTGGAAACCGATTTGCCATATTCTTTAATTCGTTGTAATTCCTCCAGGCTTCTTTTGTATTTGGCCTGCGGGCGCACTCTTCGATAAAGGCTTTCGACCGTTTCCATGTTATGAGAAACTACTTCCTGTCCTGCACTTATCATGCGATATAATGCATCCCAATTTCCTTTTGTGTCTGGAATTAACGTTTCAATGGTAGTTTCTGGACTAAGTTCTTTGACTTTTACCACTGTCTGATACCAGATTTCAGCTCCTCGGTCTTTTAATTCGTCTCGGTTTACAGAAGTGAGCACCGCATGCTTGATCCCCATTAATTGGATAGCTTCTGCAACTCTTTTAGGTTCTTCTTCATCATATTCCGGTGGTCGGCCAGTAGCCACAGCACAAAATGAACAGCTTCGCGTACACACATTACCCAAAATCATAAAAGTGGCTGTACCAGCACCCCAGCATTCACCCATATTGGGGCAATTCCCACTTTCACAAATGGTGTGTAACTTATTTTTATCAACAATTTTTCGAACATTGGCATATTCCTTTCCTACCGGAAGCTTCACCCTTAACCAATTGGGTTTTTTGGGTCGTTTTGTTGATTCTTCTGAAATGACGGGTAATTCAATCATCTGTCTAATTATTAAATGATTAGTTTTACTGACAATCAGCAAAAATGAAATTGAAGAGCAAGTTATAGAGGGGATAAATAGATTTATACCTTTTACCAACTCAACAACCAGATTTTATCATAGAAATTGACTTTATTTATTAAGAACAATTTCATTAATCACAGCTAACCTAATTGAACTCAAAAAATCAAAAAAAGATTCAAGAACTTTTAATTGACTAAAAATGGCTGATCGAATTGACCAAGCAATTCCTTTAAAAATGTTCCCTGATAAAGGGAAACTTATTAGGTTCTAAGGCTTTGATTTTTAGCTCTTCAACAAAAATCAGACAAAATTACAAACTAAAGTGATCAAATGATAAACAATTTATGCTTATCTTCTGCGGCCATAATAAAGAGTGAAGAAGGCGGAAGGGAATAAAAAGTTATTTTTTATGGTTTCAATATCCGACATGATCTCAACTCTTTTGGAATAGGCCTCTACCATAAAGCCGATTTCAAAACCTGTCACATTACTTTTAAAAGTACCTAATTCCATATTCAGGGAAGTTTTGTAATGCGCTCCAAATCGAATTTTTGAATTGCTTAGGCCTTGCAACATGGACCCTGTTCCAATTACATTGCTATAGGTGGTATGAATAGAAGGGTCAAAAGGAACCAATTCATTGGAGTTATAGCGGATAAAATAGGGGGCAAGTAAACCAAATGTAGGGCCTCCTGCAAAAATTGCATTGATCTGAACTCCTTGTTGTGGTGCCTTACGAAAAAGGGTGTATTCCCTTCCATATTGCCCTCGGATGGCAAAAAGGTAATTTACTTTTTGCCAAACAAAAGTACCCCCTTGGGGAGAAGGTATAGCCTTTTCTTTATTATGTCTTACTTCAACTATCTCCACTCCATAAATTTCAAAAACATTTGGTTTTATTGCTTTACCGTACTTAAAAATAATTCCTCCAATAAGCCCACTGTTGGTGTTGGTGGTTAATCCACCAATATATTCCCGATCATATTCATAATCATCGGTCAATTGTGCCTTACATAAAAAGGGTGAAAGAAGAAAAATAAGGAGGAGGCAGGTTTTTAGATTCATAGAATTCAATTGTCATACTTAGAAGTTCAATTTAAATAATAAAAAAATTAAGGCGAAATTTAGTTTGGTATTTTATACAAATAGAGGAAAGTGTTTGTTTTAGGGGTTAAATTGTTAAGGTTTAATATTGAGGTGATTAAGTGATATATTCCCTGACTTTAGTTTTTTGAAAGTATTACTTTAATTAAATACTGGGGGTAAAAGCTATTTCCGAAAACCCAAGAATAAAGTGAGAAAGGCTGAAGGATAAATGTTCTTATTTTCGTTAACAGGCATAATGGGCAATTTCCCTAGGAAGGCGTCTACCAGAAAACCTACTTCAACGCCCACTACATCGTCACGGGCCGAACCAAATTCAAAGGTTACTGATGCCTTCATATTAGCTCCTAATCGTAATTTGGATTGAAAAATACCTTGCAAGGGATATCCTGTCCCGGCAATACTGGATGGGTTTGTGTGCTCATTAGGATTAAAATGTACACTTTTATAGGTAAAAGATCTTCCTTGCCGGTAAAGAATGTAATATGGTGCCAATATGCCGAGGGATGGCCCCGTAGCAAATTGGACACTGGTTTGTACGCCTCTGAAATCTCCTTTCTTAAAGAGTACCTCTTCTCTTCCATATTGAAAACGAAGGGAGTATAGGTAGTAACTTTTTTGCCAGATAAAGGTTCCCCCTGTTCGGGGGTTAAAGTAACGAACTTCCTTGGGATGCTTTATATTAACCAGCTCTATTCCATAGATTTCAAATATCTGGTCGGTTAAATTATTTCCATATTTGAAGGTAAATCCGGATAGAAAACCAGCATCTGTACTTTTTCTAAACCCAAATAAATATTCCTGCTTATAAGTATAATCCTCCTCCGTTTCCTCTTCTTGAGAATAAACTTTTTTGGGGCAAATTAAAAAGCTTAAAACCAAAAGAAAACTAAGGAGAAAGTGATTAATGAGCCGATTTTGGAATTGCTTCATAAAGAGAGTTCAGAACACACACTAATGGGCATTTATACCCATTATTCTCTTTGGTAACATAAAATGATTTCAAAAAAGTTTGGTAAGGTAGAAGTTGGTAGGAAATTGATAAATATGTAAGGTTGCCATTCATGAGCAACTACAATGACAAAACAAAAAGATAAAGTTTCTTATGGGTAACTTTATTGTGCAAAACCTTGTGCATAAAAAACAAAAACCCTCTCTACAAATTGTAAAGAGGGTTTTTGCAAGTTAAGTGTAGCCCCGACAAGAATCGAACTTGTATCTAAAGTTTAGGAAACTTCTATTCTATCCATTGAACTACGGGGCCAGAAGTTGAATAGGGAAAAACGTTTAAAAAGTAATTTTTAAACTTGTATTGCCCCATTTTCCAAATTAGAGTCCGAAAGTAAGAGATTAATAGGCTTTTTTCAAATAGTTGGGAAAAATCGTAAAGTGTTTTTCTTGTACTTTATAAAAAAAGGCCTCCCTCAATTCATCAATATTTTGTTTCTTTTCCGCTGAAATAAAGACTGTTGTGTCGTCCTGTTTGCTCATATAAGTTTCTTTCAATTTTTCAAGCGTTAACAGGTGCTCTTCACTTTCTTCAGTTTCAATTTCATCCTCATTTTGAGGCTCTGGTTTTTGAGGCATCAAATCGATTTTGTTGAATACTAAAACTGTTGGCTTGTTTCCGGCCTTGATCTCAGAAAGGGTTTCATTGACAATTTCCAGTTGATCTTGAAAATATTCATGGGAAACATCCACTACATGCACCAGGATATCTGCCTCACGGATTTCATCCAGGGTAGATTTGAAACATTCTACCAGTTGATGTGGTAATTTTCGAATAAATCCAACCGTATCGGTCAATAGAAATGGGATTTCATTGATTACTACTTTTCGAACGGTGGAGTCGACGGTGGCAAACAGTTTATTTTCCGCAAAAACATTTGATTTGGACAGCAATCGCATAATGGTTGATTTCCCCACATTGGTATATCCAACCAGGGCTACACGGACCATTTTTCCCCGATTCTTTCGTTGGGTAATGCTTTGTTTTTCGATTTTATCGAGCTTCTTACGCAACAAAGCAATTTTATCGCGAACAATCCTACGGTCCGTTTCCAGTTCGGTTTCTCCTGGACCTTTCATTCCAATACCTCCTTTTTGTTTGGAAAGGTGAGTCCACATCTTAGTCAGACGTGGCAATAGATACTGGTATTGGGCTAATTCAACTTGTGCTTTTGCCTGAGCGGTTTTGGCCCTGAGCGAAAAGATATTTAGAATTAACAGGCTACGGTCAAGAATTTTACACTTGAGTGTATTTTCCAAGTTGCGCACCTGAGAAGGGGAGAGGTCATCATCAAAAATTACCATATCCACTTTATGATGCTTTACAAAGGCGGTGATTTCCTCTAATTTTCCTTTTCCAATAAAGGTCCTAATATCAGGTTTTTCCAGTTTTTGGGTAAACGTTTGGAGGGTTTTGGCTCCTGAAGTTTCTGCCAGGAAAGCCAGCTCCTCCAAATATTCTTTTGCTTGTAAAGAACTTTGATCTTTATGAATAAGTGCCACCAAAACAGCTGTTTCTTGTGCAGCGGCAGTAGAAAAAGTTTTTGTCATTTAATTATTTCCTCATCGTTTGCAGATATCCCGTAAGGGCATTTACCTGCTCCTCATCCAACTCCTTGAAAGAAGGCATTACTTTCTTTCCCTTCAGAATAATTTGCTTTTGTTCACCAACAGTCAATTGGCTTTCTGTTAAATCTGTAGCTTTGTACAGCCCTTTTTTGCCATCTTCACCGTGGCATTCTACACATAATTTTTTGTAGAGCTCTTCTCCATATACTAATGCTTCTGCCCCTCCATTAGATAACGTTTTTTCTGGAGTAGAAAGCACAACTTTGTCTTTTTTGAACTTATAACTTTGAGTTTCGGCTACTCCATAAATATAGGCGAAGATCAATAGCGAAGCAACGGCTAGCAACTTCTTCTCACGTTTAAGTCCCACAATTCCCAAGGGGATGGCAATAAACACCAAAATGATTTTAACTACCATGTAAGTGGGAATACCAGATTTTAAGGTAAGCATATAGCCACCGGTTAATAAAATAGTGACTCCTAATATGATATCAAGCACTTTAGTTTTTTCCCTTATCTTGGCCAAGGTATTTTCCTTGTTTGCTAAAAGTAGTAATGTTTTGATCAGCAGAAAAAATAAGAAAAAAGTTACTGCGGTCACATGCAAATGAAGCATTCCGGTTTCCATAGGATTTCGTCTGTATAGTTTTGACGCTGAGTGAAAAAATCAACCAAAATTAACTTAAACCAACATAGGAATAAAAGGTATTTCTGATTTTAAGCTTTTTATTAGTTGAAATATTCAAAGCGGCCTAAAAATTTAATACAATAATAGGGTATTATGCCCTCAAATAAAAAAAATCACTATGATTCTCTGGTTTTGATTGAATGAGGGATTTTTAACCATGATTATTCTGATTTGAATAATTGTGGGGTTTCTATTTTACCTTGTTGAATTTGTTAATAGTTATTTATTTTGCTGAGTTCAGCCATAGATCCTGTACTCTTTTAATTCGGAAAATCAGGGATCAGAAATAATTCTAACAAATCAATTAATCAAAGTCATATTGTGGGTTTTGCCACATATAACCTTTGATTCGACCAGGGGTTAAGTAAAACTTGTTGATATATAAGTGGGAATGATAAAGGCGGCCTTCTTTTCTGAGGGTTTTTGCCCAATCATAAAGTTGCCAACCCAAGCCTTGCGTTATTGTTCTTCTATCGGTGTTTTTTTCGAATTGGGCGCGAAATTCCAGGGAAAACAAGTACTTTATCCCCAAAGCAATGATTTCTTCTCTTTTTAGTGATTTATAATGCAGGATGTGTGCCAATTCATGCCCCAAAACACCAACCTGAGCATTTAAATGAAGGTTTTCCAGGAGGGCGTGATCGTATCCCGGTATTACTTTTTTACTTATTCCAATTACGTATTTCCAATGTTTATTTCCTTTATGTAGACTCTTGATGTTTGGAATTGAATAGAATGGGGAAGAAGAATTTGTTAATACAAAGTCAATATGATCCTCCTTTAATTCAGGATAATATGATAATGCTATTAAAATGGGAGTCTCGTATTGTTTAGGGAAAGTTTTATGTTTTCCGTAAAGCATTTTTAGGCTGTCAATAGAGATGCATTGGGGTGAGAAGTTTTTTTTAATCAATTTGGTTTGAGTAGTATTATCCTTCGGGTCGTCGTTTTTTTTAAGCAAACTGAAAGAGTTGTCTTGTGAATTAGAAGGACTGAAAAAACAGTTAAAGGCTAACAAACAAAAATGAAATAATAATGTTTTTTCTTTTCTCATCCCCACTTTCCCCAAAGGTTTCCACCAGACAGTATTTGGATAAAGACAATTTCTTAAGACTATTTGTTTTTAAAGGCAAGGATTTTTGTGATAAAAGTATCAACAAGGAAAAGAAAACTTCATAATTTGCCTATACCAACTTTAGGGGGGATAGGAATATTTCTTGGTTTTTTTTATTTCTGTCTTTTTTTGGATAAACTCATATTCCGTCCAATTGAAAAGTTGGAGTTACTTATCTTTTTCCTTAATGGTTTTGTTCCTTGTGGGTTTGATAGATGACCTAAAAGAGGTATCGGCAAATAAAAAATTGATTTTTCAGCTGCTAATCGCCACTTTGACCGTGCTAGGAGGTACTCGATTGGTGAGCTTTCATGGTTTTATGGGTATTGGCGAACTTCCTCTTTTTTTTCAGTATAGTCTCTCTATTTTAATTATTGTGGGTTTAATTAATGCCTATAATCTGATTGATGGAATGGATGGATTGGCGGCCGGAATTGGATTAATCAACTCTTTGGCTTTTTTTACAATATTTATTTTAAAGGCTGAAATGTTTCTTGCCACTCTATCGCTTAGTTTTGGTGGAAGCCTTTTGGCCTTTTTATTTTTTAATTTTAATCCTGCCAAAATTTTTATGGGTGATACCGGTTCCCTGATTATAGGCTTTATGATGGCTGTTTTTGCCTTTAATGTCCTTTCTCCAGGGCCAGAGGGGTTAATTTCCTATATGGAGCCCCAACACCTTATGGTGGTGGTTTTTGCCATTCTTATGCTTCCAGTTTTTGATAGTCTTCGGGTGTATTACCAACGGATCCGAAAAGGAGGGAGTCCTTTTCAAGCAGATCAAACCCACATACATCATTTGTTGCATTTGTCTGGATTAAAAGTAAAAATGGCAGTAGCTGTTATTTACTTGGCAAATTTTGTGTTTATAGGTTTCTCATTTCTAATCCGTCCATTGAATATGGAACTGGGTGTTTTAATGTTAATAGCCCTTTCCGTTGGAAGTTACAAAGCATTTACTATTCTTTTTAAACCTTTTGAGAGAGACCCTAATGAAATAAGATCTAAATTGACCCTTACCTCTGAAATTAAGTCCGATGAGCAGATGGAAAATGGAAGGAAAAATGAAAAGACATTAATGGAGAATGTCGTTCAATAAGGGGCTTTCTCTTCTTCTTGTTTTAGGCGAATAGATATTTGAAGAAAAACCAAAATTCTTAGAGCTCCTCTCTTTGTTCTAATTCACTAATGCATTATAATGTTCAAAACGATTGAGAATATCCTCTACATATTGAACTGGTTCTTTCCCTCTGCAATAGCCTGATTTGGCAATGGGATCGTTGTAGTAGTTAGGATCCGATTTTTTTAGTAGAAAATGGGCTACATTGTCTTCCCAAGTGTATGGGTTTTTTCCAAATTTTTCTGCCAAGTGCATGGCATCAATCACATGGCCCTGCCCTGCATTGTAAGAGGCTAATACAAACTTAATGCGCTCTTCAGGCTTTACTATTTTTTTGCTCCATAATTTTTCTAACCATTGTAAGTATTTTATGGCTGTTTGTATATTTTCTTCAGGTGAGAATACTTCTTTTCCACCGAAAAGTTTAGCAGTAGGATCCATTAATTGCATTAGACCTTTGGCTCCTGCGGGAGAGATGGCCTTTGGGTTAAATCGAGATTCTTGAAAAGCTTGTGCCGCTAGCAATCGCCAATCCCAGTTTAGTTGTTTGGCGGCTTCCTTTATTAAATGATCATATGGAGATAATTTTTTGGTGAGGGGGTAGTAATAATCACTTTGGGAAATTCTTATGTTTTTAAAATACTTATTGTATAAGTATATAGACTGCGATTTTTTTCTGTTTTCCTTTATCCAATGATTCACAGCAGTTAATAGTTCTGGGGAATTATTTCTTATAGCCCAAACTTTTTTTCTGGGTAATCCAACCTCTGTTTCTATCTTAATATTATTATAATAAACTCGATAGGAGCGGGCAATGTCTTCATTAGTTATGGTATAATCGATCTCTCCGGACGCTACGCGTGCAATTAAAGAAGAGGCAGTTTCTTGCCAGGATGTTTCCACTATTTTTGTCTGAGGAATTATAGATTTTAGGTCTTCTGATAAATTAAAATAATTGGTTCCTTTTGTGACATAAATTTCTTTGGCATTTAATATAGGAATGCTTTTTTTCTGATCTCTATTTACGCTAAAGTTATTCCGTTCCCACAAGAATTTATTCTTTCTTTGTATCAAAACCTGTTTAACTTCTTTGTAGTGGGTGGTGAAGTTAATTTGTGGGTCATCCTTTACTGAATTAAGGTCACAGGCAATAATGTCTCCCTCTCCCTTCTTTAATTTAGAAAGCGCTTCTGCCTCGTTGCCTGCAATTATGAATTGTAATTCTACTTTTAATTCTTGGGCTAAGAGGCTTAATAAATCGTATTCATATCCCATTAAACGCCCTTTATAAAGAAAAAGGCTGTTTGGGTTTTTTCCAATTATGGCAATAAGCTTTCCTCTTTCCTTTATTTGTGCTAGATCAATTTTTATTTTTTCAATAAATGATGGATTAAAGGTTGAGTTAGAGCAGTTTTTATCTGCTCCTGCCTCATATCCAATTAGGATGATCAGACTTAAGGTAAGTAAAAGGACTTTTTGAAAAAGGGCCAACTTTTTAAGGAGATTGAAAGATTGAAATCGCTGATTTTTAAGAGCTTTCATAGGTCCGGAGTTTTAAGGATTGGAGATACTTGCGGGCATTTTTGTAGT
>NZ_SMMB01000562.1 GCF_009711365.1 Xanthovirga aplysinae
TTATTAATCATCATAAATCGTTTATCAGGATTAGTTTTACCGGGTTCTGGCAAATACCTTATTGATAATGTAATTACCAATGGACAAAGAAATATTCTATTCCCCCTACTTGGGCTAGTTGCTTTGGCAGTAGGGGTTCAATCCATTAGTTCTTTTCTACTAACCCGGATTTTAAGCGTGGAAGCGCAAAATTTAATTGCTAATCTCCGCTCAAAAATGCTCAAACAGATTATTCACCTTCCTGTCAACTATTTCGACAATCAAAAGACTGGCTCCTTGGTCTCTCGAATCATGACAGATGTTGAGGGAGTTCGAAATTTAGTAGGAACAGGTTTTGTTCAACTAATAGGCGGGATTCTAAGTGCCCTTATTTCCCTTATCATCCTAATTCGAATCAATTGGTTATTGACACTTTGTTCCCTTTTACCCTTAATTCTTTTTGGGATTATATCCATGAAAGCCTTTGGCTTTATACGCCCAATTTTTAGAAAAAGAGGTGAAATTAATGCTGACGTAACAGGTCGACTTACAGAATCCTTAAATGGAATCCGAATTATTAAAGGATTCAATGCTGAGGACCAAGAAAAAGCAGTCTTTTCTATAGGAGTCAATCGACTATTCAAAAATGTAAAAAAGTCACTTACCTCTACAAGCTTAATAACAAGTTCGGCAACCTTTTTATTAGGTTTAACTACTGTGGTAATCATGGGATTGGGTGCTGATTTGATTCTAAAAGGAGCCATGACAGTGGGTGATTTCTTTGCTTTTATCCTCTATTTAGGATTTATGATTGCCCCTATCGTACAAATGAGTAATATCGGCAGTCAAATCACGGAAGCTCTTGCTGGTCTTGACCGAATGGAAGAAATTCTAAGGCTTAAAAGAGAAATTGATGATGAACAACGTACTATTGAATTAAGAGAACTAAAAGGAAAAATTGAATTTAATAAGGTATCTTTTGCTTATGAAAAAGGTAAAGAGGTACTGAAAGATATCAATTTTAAAGCTGAAGCAGGAACGGTAACAGCTTTGGTGGGAAGCTCCGGATCCGGAAAAACAACCATTGCAGGCTTAACGGCATCTTTCCTAAACCCAAGCAAAGGTTCTGTACAAGTAGATGGAGAACACCTCTCAAAGATCACCTTAAATAGCTATCGAAGCCATTTGGGAGTTGTTTTACAGGATGATTTCCTTTTTGAGGGAACTATTAGGGAAAATATCCTTTTTGCTCGTCCAAATAGCACTGATGAGGACCTTTTAGAAGCAGTAAAAGCTGCATATGTACATGAATTTACCGACCGATTTGATGATGGTCTCAATACCCTAATTGGAGAAAGAGGAGTAAAACTATCTGGTGGGCAACGTCAACGAATTGCCATCGCAAGAGCATTACTTGCCGATCCCAAAATCCTGATTCTTGATGAGGCAACTTCAAACCTTGATACAGAAAGTGAATCCTTCATTCAAAAAAGTCTTAACCAATTAATGAAAGGTCGAACTACCTTTGTTATTGCTCATCGCCTCAGTACTATTCGTCAGGCCCATCAAATTTTAGTGATAGAAGAAGGTAATATTGTGGAAAAAGGAACACATGACGAGCTTATCCATCGAAAAGGGCGCTATTTCGATTTATATACTCATCAATCCAGGATCTAAGTAAACTTTTTAAAAAGATTTTCAAATAATTAAACAGCCTACTAAAAAGGTAGGTTGTTTAATTAAAAGCCCATACTTTCTTGGGTTCTTCTGAAAATCTATGATATCCTTTTTTCCATTTCTTTTCATAATCTTTCCCACAGAATTCACCTCCTTTTACCAGGATCAACAATCTATTAAAACCGAGAAAAAAACACCACAAAGTATTATCCTAAGCCAGGAGAAAATTCAATCTTTTCAACTCACCATCCTTTATTATCCTTTAGCAGAAACAGAAGAAACTAACTTTGGTGAGAGGCTGCAGGAGGCCAAACATATTTTTCCTTATTGTTTTATGGTTTCTAATCAAAAAGGTCTCACTTATGTCATTCTATTTAGTCAACAAACGGATGAAAATGGAAAAAACCATTTCTATTTTCTGGTCAATTCGGTGTCAACCACACCAAAAGAACAAATTCAAATTCAGTTCACCGGCGACATTACAGAACATCGTGCTTTAGAACTAATTAGAAAAGGGAATGACCCAAAAGCGGAAATCAGAAAGCATTCAAACCAACAACAACTTTTTTACTTCCATAAAACATACACTATTATCCCATTTCTTGACATTAAAAAAGAACTTGTCAATACCATTTTAACCAAATTATATTGAATTCGGAGAGAGGCAAAAATTTCCTCCATCCTAAACAAGCTACTTTGAATATCCTGTTATTTTTGATAGTTTCGGAGCAAAATATA
>NZ_SMMB01000905.1 GCF_009711365.1 Xanthovirga aplysinae
AAACAGTTAATGCCTGTTTATGACAAGCCCAAGATTTATTATCCTTTGTCTACGCTTATGAGGGCTGGGATCCAGGACATACTGATTATTTCCACACCTCATGATATGCCGCTCTTTATGAAATTATTAGGAGATGGAAGTCAATTGGGTTGTAACTTTCAGTATGCGGTACAAGAAGAGCCAAATGGATTGGCACAAGCATTTTGATTGGGAAGGAGTTTATTGGAAACGATAAGGTAGCCTTAATTCTTGGAGATAATATTTTTTATGGCACAGGTTTAGCCGACTTGCTGCAGGCCAATAATGATCCTGATGGTAGAGTTGTACTTGCCTATCACCTTTCTGAACACCAGCGATATGGTGTGGTAGAATTCGACGAGAGAAGTCAAGTAAAAAGTATAGAGGAGAAACGGGAAAAGCCCAAATCAAAATATGAAGTTACAGATGTGAACAGGGCCTATTTAGAAACTGGAATGCTGAAAGTTGGCGTGCTGGATGTAGGAACTGCTTGGTTGGATACGGGAACTTTTCACTCTTTTTAATGCAGGCAGCGCAATTTGTACAGGTGATTCAGGAGAGGCAAGGCTTAATGGTAGGTTGTGTTGAAGAGGTAGCCTATTCTATGGGCTATATTGATGGAGGGCAATTGAAAAAAATGCCCAACCTCAATAAAAAAGGGGTTACGGAGATTATTTGATGAAACTCCTGTAGAGACAAGGTATGCCTTGTCTTATTCGATGTCCTTTTTGGTTTTAAAAGGGAATTAATCACAAAATCATATAAATCCACCCATATCGGGGTTAAAAAAATAAGGGTTTAAGGTTCTCTTTCTCCTAATCAATCTAATAGAAAAATGATAGTATCAGAAACCGGATTTTCAGGCTTATATGAGTTAGAACCCGCAATATACAGGGATAATAGGGGCTATTTTTTCGAATCTTTTGATGAGAAGAAACTTACCGATGTCACTGGACATAGGTTTAATTTTGTACAAGACAACCAATCCCTTTCTTATCGGGGAGTGTTGCGTGGACTTCATTTCCAAAAAGGAGAACATGCCCAAACTAAATTAGTTCGGGTATTGGCCGGCGAGGTTTTAGATGATGTAGTAGATCTTCGCCCGAAGTAACCTTCTAATGAAAAATATTATAGCATTATTCTTAGTGCGGAAAATAAAAGGCAATTATTAGTGCCTAAAGGGTTTGCTCATGCTTTTGTGGTGTTGAGCGAACGGGAAGAGTTTTATTATAAATGTGATAACTTTTACGCCCCTTCCCATGAGGGAGGCGTACTTTATAATGACCCGAGTTTAAATATCGATTGGAAAATAGATGAAAAAGAATTAATTGTTTCTGAGAAAGATAAAAAGCAACCTTTATTGAGTGATTTATAAAAGGTTTTGGAAGAAAGTAACTAGAATTTCATTATAGTTGAGTAAATTTTATTTAAATTTGCGACCGCTCTTTAGGTGGGAGATTTACTGAGGTAAAGATGAAAAAATTTTTGCTGGACTATTTTTTCTTTAGTTAAAATAATCCACTGGATTTGAAAATGATATAATAGTCTTTCTTTTATAGAAAGAAATTTTTAGCACATCCTATAAAAAATAAAATAATTTTATGCGGATAGCCGTAATAGGAACCGGATATGTAGGCTTAGTAACAGGTACTTGTTTTGCGGAAACAGGAAACCACGTTGTCTGTGTGGATATTGACAGTGAAAAGGTGGAAAAGATGCAAAAGGGGCAGATCCCGATTTATGAGCCTGGCCTTGAAGTTCTTTTTGAACGTAATATTCGACAAGGGCGACTGGAATTTACCACAAGTTTAGCAAAAGGAATTGTGGGTGCTGAAGTGATTTTTTTAGCTTTACCAACCCCTCCGGATGAAGATGGTTCTGCAGATCTTCAATACATCTTAAAAGTAGCTAACGATTTGGGCCCTTTATTGGAAAATTATGCTGTCATTGTAGATAAAAGCACTGTTCCGGTAGGTACTTCGGAAAGAGTAACTACTGCAATTGCAAAAACTGCAAAAGTGGGTTTTGATGTAGTCTCTAATCCTGAGTTTCTTCGAGAAGGAGTGGCTGTAGAAGATTTTATGAAACCTGAAAGAGTAGTAGTTGGAACCACTTCCGAGAGAGCAAAAAAGGTAATGGAACACTTGTATGCGCCTTTAGTACGTCAAGGAAATCCTGTGATTTTTATGGGTGAAAAGTCCGCAGAGTTGACCAAATATGCAGCAAATTCTTTTTTAGCAACCAAAATCACCTTTATGAATGAGATAGCCAATCTTTGTGAAAAGCTGGGTGCTAATGTGGATGATATTCGAAGAGGCATGGGGACAGATTCTCGTATAGGAAAGCGTTTTTTATTTGCGGGCATTGGATATGGGGGAAGTTGTTTTCCAAAAGATGTCCAGGCTTTAGCTAAATTAGCAAGTGATGTAGAATACGATTTCAGAATTCTGGATTCGGTGATGAAAGTAAATCATGTACAAAAAACGAAATTGATTCCTAAAATCAAGAAATTTTTTAAAGGGGATCTTTCTAATAAGACAATAGCAATATGGGGTTTAGCGTTCAAACCCAATACAGATGATATTCGAGAGGCTCCTGCTTTGTATAATATCAGGGCCTTATTGGAGGCAGGAGCAAAAGTGAAAGCCTTTGACCCTGAAGCCATGGAGAATGTGAAGGAATTACTTGGCGGTGCTATTGAATATTGCTATGATGAATATGCCGCTGTTGAAGGTGCAGATGCATTATTAGTAGCAACAGAATGGCCGGTATTTCGAACACCTGATTTTGATAGAATGAAGTGTTTATTGAACAAGGCTGTGATTTTTGATGGGCGAAATTTGTTTGAGCCGGAGATGATGAAGAATATAGGGTTTGAGTATGTGAGTGTGGGAAGATAAAAATATTTTTTTAACAAATATAATAAATTTTTTGTGAAAGGAATTATACTAGCAGGAGGTTCAGGGACAAGATTGCATCCGCTTACATTGGCAGTTAGTAAGCAATTAATGCCAGTTTACGATAAACCCATGATTTATTACCCTCTGTCTACTCTAATGTTGGCTGGAATTCGTGAAATATTGATTATCTCTACACCTTACGATTTGCCACATTTTCAAAGGTTATTGGGTAGTGGCGAGAATTTAGGTTGTGAGTTTTCTTATGCAGTTCAACCCAACCCTGAAGGTTTGGCTCAGGCCTTTTTGATTGGACAAGAATTTATCGGAAATGATAAGGAAGCATTGATCCTGGGGGATAATATTTTTTATGGTTCTGGTATGTCCCAATTGTTACAGGCAAATAACAATCCAGAAGGAGGTATCGTTTTTGCCTACCACGTCCAGGACCCTGAACGGTATGGAGTAGTGGAATTTGATGAAGATGGAAAAGTAATTTCTATAGAAGAAAAGCCTGTAGAACCAAAATCAAACTTTGCAGTACCTGGTTTATATTTTTATGATAATAAAGTGGTTGATATTGCTAAAGAGATTAAACCAAGCCCAAGAGGAGAATTGGAAATTACAGATATCAATAAGGTCTATTTAGGAGAAGAAAAACTCAAAGTTGGGATTCTGAATAGAGGAACAGCATGGTTAGATACAGGTACTTTCAATTCTTTAATGCAAGCAGGTGAATTTGTTCGAGTGATTGAGGAACGACAAGGGATGAAAATTGGCTGTATTGAAGAAGTGGCTTATCGAATGGGGTATATTGATGCAAATACATTATTGGGAATTGCTAAGCCTCTTTTAAAAAGTGGTTATGGACAATATCTAATTAATTTGATTCAACACGAAGTGAAATTTTCTTCTTGAGGTAAGGGCATGAGAGCAATAGAAACAAAATTGGAAGGGTGTTATATATTTGAACCTCAGGTTTTTGAAGATGAGAGAGGCTGTTTTTTTGAAAGCTATAACCAAAAGAAGTTTAAAGAATTAACAGGTTTGGATGTTACTTTTGTACAAGATAATCAGTCCAAGTCTGAGTATGGGGTATTAAGAGGTTTACATTTACAGCATGGGGAACATGCTCAAGCAAAACTTGTGAGAGTGCTTACAGGTGAAGTATTGGATGTCGCTGTTGATCTTAGAAAAAATTCATCAACCTATGGAATGCATGTTGCTGTTCGATTAAGTTCTGAAAATAAAAAGCAACTTTTTGTGCCTAGAGGATTTGCTCATGGTTTTATTGTACTTAGTGAATCAGCGGAGTTTTGTTATAAATGTGATAACTTTTATTCTCCTAAGGCCGAAGGAGGGCTATTATATAACGATCCTGCTTTGGGAATTGATTGGGGAATTGATGATAATGAAATAATTATTGCTGAAAAAGATAAAACACACCCTTTGTTAAAAGACTTTAAATTTAGAGAAGGAAACTTATGAGTAATATTTTGGTAGTTGGTTCCAATGGGCAGCTAGGGAGGGAGTTTCAGGCTATATCTAAGAATAATAAGTTTTTTGAATTTAAATTTGTGGATGTTGATCAATTGGATATTACCTCTTCTGAGGAGGTAATTCAGTTTTTTGTTGACCATACATTTGATTATTGTATTAATTGTGCCGCATTTACAGCTGTCGACAAATCTGAAGAAGAAAAAGAGTTTTCTTTTAAAGTAAATATCTTTGGAGTAAGAAATTTAGCCAAGGCTTGTGCTCGTAAGAGCGTGAAATTTATTCATATATCAACAGATTTCGTATTTGATGGAAATCAATCCAAACCATATAGGGAATCGGATAAAACAAATCCCATTAATGTATATGGTCTCGGGAAAATGAGAGGAGAGAAAGAGGCTCTTTTAAATTGTACTGATACTCTTGTGGTTAGGACATCATGGTTATACTCTTCCTTTGGGGGGAATTTTGTTAAAACTATGTTGAACTTAGCCCAAAGGAAAAAAGAGATAAATGTTGTTGCTGACCAAATAGGCACTCCTACTTATGCTCATGATTTAGCAAAAGCCCTTTTGAAAATAATATCGTCAGAAAAGTTTTACCCCGGTATTTACCATTATAGCAATGAAGGAGTTGCGAGTTGGTATGATTTTTCTAAAGCTATTTTTGAAATATTAGGTTCCAATATTAAAGTGAAACCTATTAACTCTATCCAATACCCTACACCAGCCAAAAGGCCTCACTTTAGTGTATTGGATAAATCTAAAATAAAAGATCGTTACAGAATCGAAATTCCACACTGGCGTGAAAGTTTGAATAGTTGTCTT
>NZ_SMMB01001022.1 GCF_009711365.1 Xanthovirga aplysinae
ATTACCTGGGAAGAAAAGTTTAATCAGAAATCAACTCTTCAACTGTCATTTTATAGCTCTTTACAAAAGAGAGAAAATAATAGGAAAACCCTTTTAAAGGATAATTTAGAAGAAGAATATTCTTTTTTGGACACACTTCAGACCAATTTTGATCAAGATTTGATTTCACATCAAACTACCACTGTGGGATACTGGCTGAATAAAGGGGTTTTTTCTTTAAATCTTAGGTCAGGACTGCAATGGTCTGGTCTAGAAAGTAAAATTTTTTTTCCTTCCAAAGAGGCTATTAATAAAAGGTATTTGGCTTTTATTCCTTCTCTTGGTGCTAATTGGGAATTTGATAAGGGGAAAAATATTAGCTTTAATTATGGTGTATCTTCCCAATTGCCTTATGGAAGACAATTAAGGGAAGTATTAGACCAAAGGAATAGACTTTCATTGTATTTGGGGAATTCGGATCTTGATCAATCTGTAAGACAGAATATCAATTTGGGAATAAATGCTTCTTATCCAGAAAAGAAAAGTACCCTATCTATTTTTATTTCGGCTTGGTTAACTAAAAAGGCTATAGGAAATGAAATTATAACTCCGGCATCAGACACAACAATTGTTTTTAAAGAGGCTATAAATTTAAATAAGGGGGTACAGCTTAGACGACCAGTGAATTTAAGGGAGGAAAAGGGGATGAATATGTTTTTCTCATATGCTTTTCCGATTAACCTTCTTAAATCGAATTTTGGAGTTATTTCTAATTTTACGTACCTGGGAAACCCCAATCTATTTAATGGTCAGTATTACTTGACAAATTTATACGAAGGTAGGATAGGGGTGAATTTGAGTTCCAATGTAAATGAAAAATTGGATTTTAAATTATATAACAATTTGAATTATAATTATTTCAATAGCGCCCTTTCCCATCAAAGTAGTTCTAAAAGATTGACTGTAGATAGTGGGCTTAATATTTACTGGAATTTTTATAAAAATTTCATTTTCAGAAGTGATTTTCAAAACATCCTAAATAAGGATTTAAGTGGGAGTTTTGATCAAAATAGTACCGTATTAGATTTGGGTCTTTCAAGTCGTTGTTTAAAAAATAAGAGAGGGTTAATTGCCGTCTCAGCTTTTGATATTCTTAACAATAAAGTGGGCTTGGATTATATTGTCAATGACATTTATCTGGAGGAGTCTAAAAGGGAGGTTATGAAGCGCTTTTTTTTACTTAGCTTTACCTATAGAATTAGTGTTTCTATGAAGGAGAGTTAGTTTGATAGAAATTAAAGCACATATTTATTTTCCTAATTGATTCTGAACTTTAAAATAGAACCCTTGATGAGAGGGAATGAAAACTTCTAAGAATTGCCCTTTACAGGTCATATCTATTGTTTTATCCATTATTTTGGTTTGAACCCTTGAAATCGTCTTTTTAATCACTTTTCCTGGCAAATGAATATGAGGTAATTTATCTTCGCCTTTAGTTGGTTCTTTTTTTCTAACTTCCCTCAAAGGATTGTTTGTTTAAAATTGATTTGTTTTTTTTAGTTATAAGTCATAATTATTCTATTTTTGCAAAAAAAATAATTTTTGACTTACAACTTTTAAAAAGAGATCAACATGAAAAAGATACTTGTACTCGGATTGGGTAAAGTAGGGACCCTTGTAGGAGAGCTTTTAAGTGCAAAGTTTGAAGTGACAGGAGTGGATAAAGCTGCCCCACATTATGGAGGGTCACTTTCTTTTAATTATTTGGAAGGAGATGTGAGCTCCAAATCATTTTTGGATAGTATCTTACCTGAGTATGATGCGGTCGTATCGGCTTTACCTTATTTTTTGAATAAAAATGTGGCAAAAAGTGCTCATCAAGCAGGTATCCACTATTTTGATCTTACTGAAGATGTAGAAACCACCAACTATATTCGTACCCTTAGTGAAACCAGCAAAGGGGTGATGGCACCTCAATGCGGCCTGGCACCAGGCTTTATTGGTATCGTTGGGGCCCATCTTGCAAATGGTTTTACAAAACTTCGTGACATAGAATTGAGAGTAGGCGCCCTTCCACGCTACCCTAATGGGCTTCTGGCGTATTCTTTCACCTGGTCTCCTGCTGGTGTAATTAATGAATATTTGAATGATGCTGAAGTAATTCACAACGGAAAAAGAAAAATGGTACCTTCTTTGGACGGTATGGAATACATTAATACGGAAGGGCAGGAGTTTGAAGCCTTTTATACTTCAGGTGGTTTAGGTACCATGTGTGAAACTTATGAGGGTAAAGTAGATACCTTAAATTATAAAACCATGCGTTATCCTGGACATGGTAAGCTTATGAAATTCTTAATGTATGAGCTGATCATGAAGGACGATAAGAAATTGTTGGAGGATATACTTTACAAGGCAAAACCACCTGTTCAGGATGATGTAGTGTATACTTACGCGGTGGTAGAGGGATACAAAGGTGATACTCTTTTAAGGGATGAATATCATAATGCATTTTTCCCAATTGAAATTAATGGAAAGAAATGGAGGGCTATTTCATGGACGACAGCAGCTTCTATTGCAGCAGTAGTGGAAATGGTAGCAAACAAAACGCTTCCTAACCAAGGATTTATAAAACAAGAGGAAATTCCTTTCGATGATTTTCTGAAGACTGAAAATGGTAGCCTCTATTTAAGTCATGGAAAGTCAGGAGAATTTGTTAAAAAGCCATCTGACCTAGTTGAAGCACTTTAAAGGAGGATTTATGAGTAAGAGGGAAAAGCTGGATTTTATTATGAATGGCCTAATGGGCCGTTACAAAGATCGTGTAAACGATGTGAATAAAATTTTAAAGGCTTGTATTAATAAGGGACTGATAGAGAAAGGGGAGGATATTGAAAATGACCATATTGCCTTCCGAACCATGGGAGTGAATCATTTGGGTATCAAATCCTTTGAGAAGATATTTCTTCACTATGGATATACTCGAAAGGAACATTTGTTTTTTGAGGGGAAGAAACTGGATGCCTATTGGTATTCGCCTCCGGAATCACGCTATCCTCGAATTTTTGTGAGTGAATTACGTGTTGGTGATTTATCTTCCAAAGCCCAGCAAATTATTGCTAAATATACGGATCAAGTAAAAGCGGATCCTGTAGATTTTCTGGACTTGGATGACCCAATAGCTATAGATCATTTTCTACATAGTCCATTGTGGTCCTTACCATCTTTGGAAGATTATGATATTTTGAATGAGGAATCGGAATATGCTGCCTGGGTAATTTACAATCGTTATTATCTCAATCATTATACTATCAGTGTTCATAATCTTCCTCAAGGTTACAATACTATAGTGGATTTTAATGAATTTTTAGAAAGCATTTCTATAAAACTCAATAGGGCTGGTGGCCTTATTAAGACCAGTGGGGATGGTCTTCTGTTACAAAGTAGCTCAGTAGCACAACTTGTTGATGCGGAATTTGCAGGAGGAGTTAAACGGAAAATTCCAGGAAGTTATGTGGAATTTGCAGAAAGGAAGGTACTTCCACAATTTGGACATTTAGATAAAGAAGATATTCGAAGAATCCACCGTCGGGATGGTTTTGAAACTGCTAATGCGGATAAGATTTTTGAAAGTACTTATCTGGATCAGGTTTTAAATTAAAAGATGGCTCACGGGAAATAATTTTGAGTGTCGAATTAATAATTTTGATTATAATTCCTGTATTTTAAAAATCTGGATCTTTGTCAATTTTCAGTTTTATTAGAAATACAAAGGAACTATTAAAGTGAAGTTTTTAACTTTGCCAAGTTTCACTTCCGAAAAAATTGATTTAATGGAAAGGAGTGACTCCCTTCAGGTTTATTGGTAAAGTAGGGCTGTAAGGGAGCTCATAAGTTTAAAAAGTCGGTTTTTTTTAATTATCATGGAGAGTTTAAGTTTCTAATTCGACATAATTTTTAATCTCTTTGAAATAACTTTTGATAAACAATCTATTATTAGATGGAAACAATTAATGAAATTTTAATTGCTTTAAAATTAGAAGGTTCTATAAATGGACTTAGTACCGGTCTTGAGGACTGGAAAGGCCAAGGACCTTCGCTTAGTAGTTATTCTCCAGTGGGTGGGGAATTAATAGGAGAAGTAAATGAGGCCAATGAAGAAGATTACGAAAAGGTAATTGCCACTGCTCAGGAAGCAGCGAAAGTTTGGCGTGACATTCCAGCTCCCCAACGAGGAGAAATTGTTCGTCAGATGGGCAATGCTTTCCGTACTTATAAAGAACCTCTTGGGAAGTTGGTCAGCTTGGAAATGGGAAAAAGCTTGCAAGAAGGCCTAGGTGAGGTACAGGAGATGATCGACATTTGTGATTTTGCTGTTGGCCTTTCCCGACAACTTTACGGATTGAGTATGCATTCCGAGCGTCCTTCACACCGAATGTTAGAACAGTGGCATCCTTTAGGAGTTGTGGGTATTATTTCTGCCTTTAATTTCCCTGTGGCAGTGTGGTCCTGGAACGCTATGATCAGTTTTGCTTGTGGTAATGCCTGTGTTTGGAAACCATCCGAAAAAACACCTTTTTCAGCTCTTGCTTGTCAGAAGATTATAAAGAATGTGCTGAAAGAAAACAAAGTTCCTGAAGGAGTTTCTTGCTTAATTATCGGGCAAAGGGCTATTGGGGAAAAAATGGCAAATGATAGCAGGTTGCCACTCATTTCAGCTACAGGATCTACCAGAATGGGAAAAGCCGTAGGTGAAATGGTAGGAAAAAGATTAGGGAAATCTATTTTAGAGCTTGGAGGGAATAATGCTATTATTGTGTCCAAAGAAGCAGATTTAAAAATAGCTATTCCTGGAATTGTTTTTGGAGCTGTGGGTACGGCTGGCCAACGTTGTACGACAACCAGAAGACTTATTGTCCATGAGGATATTTATGACGCTTTAAAAGAAAAATTGGTAAAAGCCTATGGGCAATTGCGAATTGGAAATCCTTTGGATGAATCCAATCATGTTGGGCCTTTGATTGATACTGATGCTGTAAAACAATTTGAGGCAGCTATTGAGGAGGCTCAATATCAAGGTGGTAAACTTATTTCAGGAGGTAAAGTTTTGAAAGGAGAAGGACACGCTACGGGCTGTTATGTAACTCCTGCCTTAATTGAGGCTTCTTCTTCTATGTCTATCACCAAGCAGGAAACTTTTGCCCCAATCCTTTACCTGATGAAATACAGCAATTTGGAAGAGGCAATAACTATACAAAATGATGTTCCTCAAGGATTATCTTCAGCCATTTTTACTCTTAATATGAGAGAAGCTGAGCTATTTCTTTCACAAAAAGGTTCAGACTGTGGTATAGCTAATGTTAATATTGGAACTTCAGGAGCTGAAATAGGTGGTGCCTTTGGTGGAGAAAAAGAAACTGGTGGTGGAAGAGAAAGTGGGTCAGATGCCTGGAAAGCCTATATGAGAAGACAAACTTGTACATCCAATTGGAGTACCGAACTTCCATTAGCACAGGGAATTACTTTTGATTTATAAATAAAAATGTATTAAATAGGGTTGTGCCAAAAATACAACCCAAATCATAGAGACAAGGCTTGCTTTGTCTCTATTTTTATAGGTTTTTTAAAGGTGGATTTCGACGGAATGCACAACCAAAATCAATAATAGATTCTGTTTTTAAAATTCCATTAATCCCTTGAATTTGACTATACAAAAGGTCGCGCATGTGTTCATTATTTCTGGCTACCAGCCGAATAAAGAGTGTATAGCTCCCAGAAATATGATAACATTCTACAACTTCTGGGATTTTCTTTAAGGCTCGTACCACCTCAAAGGCGTCGGAATCATCTTTTAAAGTAATGCCTGAAAAACTTCCCCAGTCAAAACCCAACTTTTTTTCATCTATAACAATTGTGGTTCCTTTTAACACGCCCATTTCTTTGAGCCTTGTAATTCTTTGGTGAACCATGGTGTTGGATACGCCAATATCTGTGGCGATTTTTGAAAAAGGCTTTTTAGCATCTTTCTCTAATTCACTTAATATTTGCAGATCGTATTGATCAAATTGTCCTTGGTTTTTCATTTTTCACGGAGATGACTTCAAAAAGTGAAATTGATTAAAATTTGTCAAATTTGAAATAAAAAAGGTTGTTTTGACTTAAGGAAAGTTTTTGTGTAGGTATTTTATTTTAATTTTTAGATAAATAAAATAAGAGAATGAGCTTTACCTCTGTGATTTTTGTTTATTGTAAAGGGGATGCTAGTATTATTTCCTTTAATTCATTTTTAGCGAAAGCCCCTAAATAATAAGCTGTCCCAAAGATTGAGACAGCTTATTATTTAGGGGCTTTCGCTAATATGGAAAATCAAATCCTAATAGTGAATCAAAATTTTATTTTGCCGAAAGTAAGGCATTGTACTTACTTTTGTTAGCGAACATTAAGATAATGGTAAAAATGGTGACTAAAGCAGCTGCTCCAATTCCAGCAGGGTCGAGAAATAAATGAAATAGGACCATATTTACTGCTATTGGAGCCAAGATTACCAAAGACAGCGCTACAAAACGATTAGTGATTAAGGCTATTCCTACCAAAACTTCCAAGGTTTTTACAAGGATCATTAAGTACCCTGTTCCCATTAATGCTCCCATGAAATTTTGAGCTGCTTGCGGTGCCTCTGGCATCGGCATA
>NZ_SMMB01001040.1 GCF_009711365.1 Xanthovirga aplysinae
AAAAAACTAAACAATTCCATTTATTCAAAAAAAGCTAATAATATTAGCCAATATTTTCAAATTTGGGTCATAAAATTAGGGGATTTCTTCCAAAAAAGGCCCATCCCAAATATTAAGAGTATGCCAAAAAAAGACAACTTTCCCAAGAAATTTTGATACCTATCAAAGTAAACGTCAGGTTAAATAATAAGGGAAAACCTCCCATTGAGGAGGGAATTATTAAACAGAAAAAAGAAAAATTAACAGGGTGATTGGTAAAATTGAGAGGACCTGAGGTAGACACACGACAGAAAAGCTTCCACCTTAGCTCTCCCATGTTTCACCCCTATTAATTTTATTTTAACTATTTCAGCTAAGTTGAGCTATAAACCTGACCGATAAAATAAGCTTCCGAATTAATCAATGTTTTTAAATAATCCACTAATAATTCCCTCTACAAAAGTGAGAGGGAATTAATAACAAAAGAGTTGTACTCGAATTTTATCTTAATTTTGTCCACTTTTCTTTCGCCCCCTTCTTTTATGCTTCTTCAATACTTGCCTCCTATATTTCCTATACCGACTTTTATCCACCATGACCCTTGTGGACCTGGAATAACGATTATGTGATTTTATTCTAGGAGATCCAGCACACCCAGCCAAAAGCATAAAAAATATTAACCCAATAAGAGCTGTTGATCTAGTGTTTAAAAGGTACATTAACAAAAAATATCAAATAAAAAAAATAATTAATATAGACAGGATAGATAAGGTTTTGAAAGCACCAATACCTTATCTATCACTTTTCAAATATATTTTAATAATGGTAGAAAGATAAAAAAGATGATTTTTTTTATGGAGATAAACAGGCATCGTATTGAAGTATCCGTTACATTCTTCAGATAACTTTCTGTATTACTTCCTTACTTCCAAATACATGAGTATTGATACTTCATGGGAGTCCCTCATTTTGACATCCCAAATTATTACTAATAATCTCCAAAGCCAATAATCAATTGATAGGATTCAAGACATGATAAACCACTTTATTCTTTGGTTAAATTCAAAGAAGTAAAATGCTACCTCCTTTCTTATAAACATCTAATAACGTTATCCATTTTAGAAATATTTTTTTACAAATAATTATTCATAAAATAATTAATGAATGGATAATTTTCTTAAATACCTTTTCAAAAAAATATTATAAAAAGCCAACAAAAGACCTCAGGGCAATTTATTATGGCAATAAACTACTAGAAAGATCATTAAATTTAACTAAAATTGCCTCTCAATTAAATAATAAAAATCTTCTTTTATTATTTATATTAATCTAAATAAAAATCCTGTTTACTATGAAAAAAATTGTTTTCCTGTTATTAATAGCTATCTCATTCAGCTGTACTTCAGAAAAAGAAAAGACAACAAAAAATAACATAGAAGAATCCAAATCATTGAATGAAAAAACAAACTCCCAAGAAGAAGTTAAGGAAGCATCTACTTCACCAATAAAAGAGACAAGCCTGGAAAAAGAACAAAACAATTTGGTTACTGCCTTTTTAAATGACGTAAGTAATTTAGAAAAGGAGAGCAATGGAAATCCCATCGTAAAATTTCAAGAGATTGCACAAACTTCAGCTCAAAAAATAATCCCAGTAAATAAAGAAAATATGGAAGCAGTCTTGAAGAAAGCAAAGGCTTATAAATATTGCGTCATTACCACAGGCGATCATACCATAATCAAGATAGATAACCTGGAAAATTGCAAACCCTCCGGGTCCTGGTCTACTTGTATGCCTTATGGAGAAGGGTTTATTAAAAAGGGGGCACTCAAACCGGTAAAGGATTACGCCAATTTTGTTATCGGAAGACCCGATTCTCAAAAGCGAATAGCCTATTTATTTAATTAAGTTTTCCAAAAGCTTGCTCTTCCCAATAGTAGGGGAATTTGATTTATTTTAGAATTCCCCTTCTTCCCTGAAGCTTTTTACTCATGGCATAATTCTTTCTGAATAACCCATCTACTAAAATCTATAAAGCTTGGCATAAAAGCCCCAATTTTTAACAACTAGAATTCAACAACTGCTAAAAAGGATTTTCGAAGGACACGCCCTTTTTTTATTGTGATTCCTGTGTCGCTTAGAATTTAGATGAATTAGCAATGGCAATTTGTGCGTTAGCTCTTACAAAAGGACCATCATCAAAATCATTATCTTCATGGGGATTCGACACTGTAAATTGTGCAATGGCTCCCTTTTTAAAAATGAGACACATACTTGAGCCCCCATAATTAAACCATCCTAGCTCCTCTCCTTTTTTCACTTGTTGACCAGCTTTTACCTGTATATTTACGGAAGAAATTTCGGTAATTCCAATTGGCATGACACACACCATTCCAATAGTAGGGTCATCACTTTCAATAAATATCAAACCCCTTGTGTTTACATTTGCCTCATAACCTTGAGAATATGTCCCAGCCGTTGGATCCCAACCTTCCATTTGAAGTTCAGAAAACAAAAATCCCGGTACCACTTTTTGATACACAACTGTGCCGGAAATAGGTGATCTCCACCTGTGGTAATCATTCTCATTTAAAAAGGTCTGAAACACATCTCCTCCAACAAAATAACCCACATAGCGATTGTCAAGCATATTTTCCAGGGAGTAGGGTTGATCCTTAATTTCAAAATCTGTTTCTTTTTTAACTTTTCTTGCTATTCGGTAAACCGTACCATCATTTGCTGATACTATTACTCTTTTATTATCTCTCTCTTGAATTTTACCACCAATTATATGATTCGATACCCCATCAACAGGACGGGTTATGTCAATAATTTGTCTGTGAAAATAATCGTTATATGATTTGAATCCCCAATGAACCGGATCTCTCTTTATTTGAGATTCATTGACAAACTCAGAAAGCTTATTCTTTTTAACCGCATAAGGACTCAACCAACCATCAGAAGAGGTTGTAATTACATTCAGTGAATCTGGGGAATCAAGATAGTCGCACCATGCCTGCAAAATATTTCTAAGACAAGTGTTGAAATCCGGATCCCTGAAAACCTCCCACCCCGTATTCGTTGCCATCATATAAACAAACAATCCTGACATGGGAAAGGTAGAATGACTTAACTCGGGTTCAAATCTTGGGGCTCTCCCAATAATGTAATTCATTGTCATCAACATATCGGAAATGGTCTCAATACAATATTCTACAAGGGGTTCTTTTTCGTGATGAATATTGAGGCCTTGATGAATCATGGTATTTACCTTCTCTTTCAATTGGGGATTGTTTTCAAGAAGGAACTCCATATTTTTAATGGATTCTGCGAGTTCATAGGATTTTCCTTGTTCCTTTTTTTCTTTAGCCGCTTTTTTAACCAGGTTACTCAGCCATTTCCCAATATATTTTATTTCCTTAGGCAAGTAACCTGAAATCACTCCAAAACGCCTCTTGTAGGCTACCTCAAAGTTCGAAGGGAATTTCTTATGTTTTGTCGATTTCTTTTCTATTTTTTGATTTTGATTTCTGGCCATATTACCTATTTCTTAAATAATTATAGGTGATTTCACAAAAGCTACAACATGCCATTTATCCTTTTAGTTTTTATTTTCACCGGATATATTTAAACAAAGAACAGGCATTCCCATTAAGTATACTTGATAGAAAAATCAAACTTCTTGAAGAATTAACTTTGGCAAATGAAATGTGATTGTTCCAACATTTTATTATATAATGATAAAAATCAGAAAAGTATAGGACTATAATTAAATGCACAAGTTTCCAATATTTGAAAAACCTTATCCCAAAGGAGAGCCTTAATGAAGGATTATTCTGTGGACCCTTGTCAAGAAAAAAAAACTGCCTCCCTTGTAGGGAGGCCGCCAACTATAATAAAAATTAAATTTATTGCTTCAATACTTTTCGCACCCACTGCTTTTCCCCATTGTCTATAAGCAATTGATACATACCCGATGGATACCTACTAAGATCAATAGGAGTTTGTTGGCCTTTAGATTTTTTCTTCATCAGTTCTTTTCCACGAATATCCAAAACCCTAATACTGATTTGGGTAGACTGTCCCTTATCAATTTGAAAACGATCCAGTGTTGGATTTGGGTAAATATTAATACCATACAAAAGCTCCGGATCATCTGTGCCCAAAATCAGATAATCTACACATGTGGAAATGACATTACATGTTCCATTGCTAATTTCAACAGCATAACTTCCACTTTCTGTAGGAGTAAAGCTTTGACTCCTTGCCCCTTCTATTGGGGTCTTCTTATTATTGCAGTCCAACCATTGGTAACTATAACCCGACACATTGGCCTTAAGGTGGTTATCACTTTGGAACACTCCACTTTCGATACCACTTATAACTACTTGTTGTGTCTGCTCACTGCTATTCCCGCTTTCGTCAGTAAATGTCCACACAATTTCGGTGCTCCCTACAGCCTTAATAGGAAAAATGGAAGTATCCGTTGTCCCCTTGATAGTTCCCCCACAATTATCTGTAGCTGTAGGGGCCTCTGGTAAGCTCTGTGAACATTCGTCACTTAATGTTATCAAACTGAATTCATCTGGTATGGGGGAATCATCGTCCACTACTGTAACCTCAAATTCCCGATAATCACTATTACCATTTTCATCACTCACATTTATTCTTACTAGAGTCGTTCCATTTACTATGGTTCCCACAACAGGAGATTGAACAAAAGTCAATGTAGCACTACAGTTGTCGCTTACATTCAGCAAAGAGCTATAATCTGGCAATGAAGCCTGACAGTTTGCAAAGGCAGAAATCATCTGGTTGGAAGGCTGCTCAAGGGTTGGAATACCATCATCAACAACAGTAACGGTAAACTCCCGGCCATCACTATTACCGTTCTCATCACTCACGGTAACTCTTACCAGAGTTGATCCACTTACTTCAGTCCCTACCTCAGGATCCTGTGCATAAGTCAAAGTAGCACTACAGTTATCACTTGCATTCAAAAGTGTACCATAGTCAGGTAATGGGGCCTGGCAATCTACAACAGAAGAAAGGGTTTGATCTGAAGGTTGATCCAAGGTTGGCTGGACATTATCCTCCACGTTCACAATAAACTCCTTGTAATCACTATTTCCATTCTCATCACTCACTGTAACCTTTACCAGGGTTGACCCACTTACTTCAGTCCCTACAATAGGATTCTGGTCATAAATCAATGTAGCACTACAATTATCGCTAGCATTCAGAAGGGCACTATAATCAGGCAATAGGGCCTTGCAATTGGAATCAGAAGAGAGCGTCTGATTTGAAGGTTGCTCCAGTTTTGGTGAACTATTGTCCTCCACAATGACAGAAAATTCACGGAAATCACTGTTTCCATTCCCATCACTCACGGTTACCGTTATCAGGGTTGATTCACTTATTTCAGCCCCTACATCAGGGTTCTGCTCATAAGTCAGGGCTCCTCCACAATTACTAAGGGCTTCCACTAAAGGGAAATACTCGGGTAATGAAATCTTACAATTAACTCCTAAATAAAGATGCTGGTCCTCTGGTTGCTTTAATACCAAACAAGGTTTATAAAAATAGGCCGAGCCCGAATTATACCCATTAGCTTTCGAATGAGGAGCTCCTACTACCAACTGATTTCCGACATTACTTACTGAATAGCCAAACCAATCTCCCTTAGCACCGTCAGAGGGAATCAGCTTTTCCTTCTCACTCATATTTTCCCAACCAGTTTCAGGCTTCTCATAAACATAGGCCGAACCCGAATTTATCCCATTATTGGCATCCCCATAAGCTCCTACCACCACTTGATCGCCGGATATACTCACAGAAATACCAAATCTATCATCAACACCATTATCAGAGGCTGTTAGCTTTGCCGTCTCCGTCATATTTCCCCAAGCAGCTCCAGGTTTCTCAAATACATAAGCAGAACCGGAATTTACTCCATTATCGGCCTTCCCATGTGCCCCTACTACCAATTGATCATTTGAAATATTCACTGAAACACCAAAATAATCGTTAGCAGCACCATCTGAAGCTTTTAATTTTGCGGTCTCAGTCATGTTGACCCATCCAGCTGCTGGTTTCTCAAACACATAGGCCGAGCCGGAGTTTATCCCACTTTCCGAATCCCCAATTGCCCCTACTACAACTTGATCACTGGATATATCCACTGAAACACCTAAACGATCGTCAGCTGCCCCATTTTCAGCTAACAACTTGGCCGTCTCAGTCATATTTTCCCAACCAGTTTCAGGCTTTTCAAATACATAGGCCGAGCCGGAATTTTCACCATTTTCAGCATCCCCATCAGCTCCTACCACCACCTGATCGCCCGAAATACTCACAGAACACCCAAAATGATCGTCTTGAGCTCCGTTTGACACCGTCAGCTTAGCAGTCTCAGTCATGTCAACCCAACCATCTACTGGTTTTTTAAATACATAGGCCGAGCCGGTATTGGATCCATTGTCAGCATCCCCATAAGCCCCCACAACCACTTGATCACCTGATATACTCACGGAATACCCAAAATGGTCGCCAGGATCCCCATCAGAAGCAGTCAGTCTGGCCTGCTTTACCCAACTATTGCCATTGTACCAATTCACCAACACCAATTCCTGACCAGGGACTCCTATGATGGCATAATCTCCATCCATGGAAATAGATACACCGTATTGATCATCCTCATTAGTATAAAAATTCGGACATACTACTTTTTGTGTTTGGCTTATACTTGTCAAACCATCTGCTGGTTTTTCATATACATAGACAGAACCTGAATTTTCACCATTTTCATCCTCCAGATAAGCTCCTACCACCACTTGATCTCCCGATATACCCACGGAATAACCAAAATGATCATTAGCTTCACCGTCCGATGCCGTCAATTTGACCGTTTCATTCATCTCTTCCCAACCACCTTC
>NZ_SMMB01000821.1 GCF_009711365.1 Xanthovirga aplysinae
AAAAAAATAAAAAAAAAATTACATCCTTTTTGAAAGAAGGATAGATTATAAAAAAGAAAAGGATATATGGTGTTGATGATCAATGTGTTATTTTTTTATACTCGCTTTTCTCTGTCTTAACTTTTAAATGAAAGAAAATTCTGAATTTTTCAAAGATTTTATAGATTTTTAGAAAGGTGAGCTCCATTTTGCTTTCAATATGCTGATTTGTGATAGTTTGTTCAATATTGGAAAAGGGGTTTTCTGGGTAAATAAATATTACATATTTAAAAAAGTTTGTGCAAGGATTACATTCATAATTAAACAGTAGCAGATGCAAAGTAAAAAAAGTCATTTGAATAAAAGGCCAATTAAGGTAATGTTCGTTTGTCTGGGAAATATTTGTCGTTCTCCTCTGGCCGAGGCTATTTTTAAGAAGCAGATCCAGCAGGCTGATCTGATGGACAGTGTGTTTTGTGATTCTTCCGGTGTTTCTTCTTATCATGTGGGGAGTGGTCCAGATAAGCGATCTGCAGCAAATGCACGAAACCATGGCATTGAGATAGTTCATAAAGCGCGCCAATTTACAATCCAAGATTTCAAGGAGTTTGATCAAATTATTGCAATGGATAGTAGTAATTTTGAGCACATCGTCTCAATGGAAAATAAGGACCAGGAATTTAAATTATTTCGGATGCGGGAATTTGATCCTAAGTCTAATGGGAAACTCGATGTGCCAGACCCTTATTTTGGAGGGGAGGGTGGTTTTGAGGAAGTATTTCAGATTTTAGACCGAAGCCTTTCAAATTACCTGGATTATTTGATTGAAGAGTATCATTTAAAATGAGGGAAAAAGGAAATCTTGACCATTTTTTTGAAGAAGTACTCAGACAAAAATTACAGCCTACTGTAAAACTCCTGGGATTTTCCCCTGTAGGTGGTGGTTGTATAAGTCAGGCTATGAAGTTGGAAACTTCTCATGGTAACTTTTTTATTAAATGGCAGGATGAATCAAATCTAGCTCTTTTTGAAGCCGAAGTGGATGGCCTCAAGCGTTTAGAAGATTCTGGAGCGGTATGTGTTCCCCGAGTTTTGGGTATTGGGCAAATTGATCAGCAAGCATTTATTCTTATGGCTTATCTAGTGCCGGGCCGGGCAGTAAGAAGTTATTGGGAAGATTTAGGGACATCACTAGCCAAGTTGCATCGGAATTCAGGTGTCACCTTTGGGTTAATTAAAGATAATTTTATTGGAAGTCTTCCCCAATTGAATCAACCTTCAGAAAATTGGCTTACATTTTTTATCAACCAACGACTGGAGGTTCAATTGAAGTTGGCCCTGGAAAATAGTTTAATTGATTTGGCCTTCTTAAAGAAATTCCGGTCTATTTACCCTTTGTTTAATGGTATTTTCCCGAATGAATCGCCCTCACTTCTTCATGGTGATCTTTGGAGTGGGAATGTTATCATTGGCCCTGAAGGAAAGGCATGTTTGATAGATCCAGCTGTCTATTATGGGAATCGGGAAGCAGAGATTGCCTTTACAAAACTTTTTGGCGGATTTGAACTGGGCTTTTACCAGAGCTATCATCAGTCCTTTCCCTTGCAACCTGATTTTAAAACAAGGGAAGGTATCTATAACCTTTACCCATTACTTGTTCATGTTAATTTATTTGGGACTTCTTATCTTCCAGGAATTAAACAAATCATTCATCGTTTCCAGACTGGAGGATGAAAGTAAATCTTTTTTTAATTTCCTTTCTTTTAAACTTTTCTAAGATCACTTACCACAATCTGGTAATTATGACGAGTTTTTTGTTCAAGCAATAGCTGTTTTCCACTAGTAAAATCCTCCAGGCCTTCTTCCTTATAATTCTTAACCGTAATTAATTGCAAATCCTTATTGTATAATATATTGAAGTCCGTCTTTAGAAGATCTCTTAATTTATTGACCTTTTCTTCGTCATTATCCACGCATATAGAAAAAGAAACCGCAGAATTTTGCATCATGTTAATTTTTATGTTGAGTTGGTCTAAGACGTGAAAAATCAAACTTAAGTTCTTCTCTTCTATGAAACTAAAATCCTTTACCTGAAAAGAAATTAAGGTTTGATTCTCCTTAAAAATGATGGATTGCGAATGGGCTACCTGATAATCGTGGATTTTGGTCCCTTTTTCTTTCGGCTTTTCAAAAGATTTTACCCAAAGGGGGATTTTTTTGTTGGCTAGGGGTTTAATGGTTTTGGGATGTATCACGGAAGCTCCATAATAGGACATTTCAGCAGCTTCCGTGTATGATAGGTCGTCAAATTTGGTAGCATTTTTTATTCTTTTTGGGTCTGCAGTCATGATTCCAGGAACATCTTTCCAAATGGTAACTGAATTGGCTGCAGTGCAACAAGCTAGAATGGCAGCACTGAAATCGGAACCTTCACGCCCCAGGGTAGTAGTTTCTCCTAAATCATTACCTGCTATAAAACCTTGAGTTAATACAACTCCCTGTTGCAGTAAATCGGTGAATTTTCCTTTTATCCTGAGTTCTGTTGCCTCCCAATCAACTTTTGCTTCTTTATAGTTACTGTCCGTTTTTATAAATTGACGGGCATCAACCCATTGACAGGAAATATTTTGTGTATTGAGGTAAGCGGCTACAATTTTTGTGGAAAGAATTTCCCCGAAACTGACGATTTGGTCGTATAGCCTGCTTTGGAAATGTGTAGGAACTTCTTCCAAAAGGCAGTTTTTTAATTTAAAAAACCATTGCTCTAAGGTTTCAAAAATGCTGTGTTTTGGATCAGAAAATAGCTCCTGGCAAATCTGGTGATGTTGGGAATAAAGGTTCTGAATTTTAGGGTGGTAGTTTTTTATTTTTAGCCTTTCTTCTAAGATTTCTTCCAGGGCATTTGTGGTTTTTCCTAATGCCGAAACTACTATAATTAGAGGGCCATTTGATTGGTCTTTAATTATATCGACCAAATTCTTTATCCTCACTGCGCTTTCTATAGATGCCCCTCCAAACTTGTAGATTTCCATTTCTGCAATCGATTTAAATTAATAAAATGAGCGGTTTTTGCTTGAAAAATTGATAACTTTGATTGTCAATTCTAAAAAACGTTCTCAATTTATGAAAAATACTCAATTAGGGCTACCAATCGGGACAACCCTTGACCGTTTTATCAAAAGTAAGCAAGACGATTTTTCTTTTGCTACTGGTGAATTATCTCAGCTTTTAAGGGATATTGCATTGGCAGGTAAAATAGTGAACCGGGAAATAAACCGGGCAGGTTTGATTGATCTTGGTGGTGCCTATGGGAAACAAAATGTGCAGGGGGAAGACCAGCAAAAACTGGATGTTGTTGCAGATATCCGTTTTATTAGGGCTCTAAAAAATGGAGGAGAAGTTTGTGCCATGGTTTCTGAAGAAAGGGATGAAATTATAGAGTTAGATAATCCGGGAGGAAAATATGTAGTGGCAATTGATCCTTTAGATGGATCCTCAAATATTGATGTAAATGTCTCTATTGGTACTATCTTTTCCATTTATAGAAGAAAAAGTCCAGTAGGTGGTGAAGTGACACATGAGGATGTTCTCCAAAAAGGGAGTGAGCAGATTGCAGCTGGTTATTTGTTGTATGGATCTTCCACTATGATGATTTATACAACAGGAAGGGGTGTTTTCGGATTTACTTATGAACCTTCATTGGGTGAGTATTTTCTTTCTCATCAAAATATCTCTATTCCTAAACAAGGGAAGATTTATTCTGTGAATGAAGGATCTTATAATGATTTTGAGAGTCCGTTGAAAGATTACATCTCTTATTGTAAGGATCAGCGTTATGCTGGACGGTATATAGGGTCCTTGGTGGCTGATTTCCATCGTAATTTATTGAAGGGGGGAATTTATATATATCCTAACACAGGCTCATATCCAAATGGAAAGTTACGTTTGTTGTATGAATGTAACGCATTGGCATTTATAGTAGAACAGGCTGGAGGAAAAGCCACTGATGGAAAAGGTAAAAGGATTATGGAAGTCGAACCCACTGAGTTACATCAAAGAGTACCATTTTATGTAGGATCGGTTGAAATGGTTGAAAAAGTAGAGAGTTATTTAAAGGAAACAGTTTAATAAATTTTTACTCTCTATTTTTTTGCTTAACTTTTCATAAATAGTTGTAGATTGATTTTGTGGATTAGGGGTTTCGGTAAAAGTATTTCATGCTTAACCGAAACCTCTTTTCATTTTAAATATGCAAATTGGAGGGAGTGGTTAATGAAAAATATACAGAGGAGAATGATGTGCCTATTACAAAATACTCTATATTCCAAATTGGAGAAAACAAAATTAAAAGCAG
>NZ_SMMB01000936.1 GCF_009711365.1 Xanthovirga aplysinae
TTTTTTAGGAGAGAAATTCACTGAGATATTTTAATGAGAAATCCTTTCAATTTGAATTTTATTGGTGGGAAATATTCACTATTAATCATTTATTAGTTTCGATTTTTTCAAATCTTTTAGCAATTCCGAGACGGTAAAGACAGGACGCTTACAGCTTTTTTCATAACACAAGAAAATAGTAGTTTTATCATCGATTGTGTTTTTATCTTTAAGCAAAGGCAAATTACTTTCTTTTCGGCAGCCCATCATGACCTTGTTGGGCCAGAAATGGGTAGAAATTTCTTTCATGAATTCTTCTGCCTTGGGACCATAAATAGCAATTTCAGCTGTAGGTTGAACAAAAAGCGTGAATAAAGCTGCCCAATTTGCTAAATATTGCCCTTCTACTTTCAGTAAGGGCGTTATTTTTGCCAACATGTTAGAGGCCGTAGAATAATATTTTTCTTCTCCCAAAAGATGAGATAGTAAGTACAGGTTTGTCGCCATTACTGAATTGGAGGCTGGGATTACATTATCAAAAATCTCTTTTTTCCGCGCAATAAGCGTTTCTGCCTGTTGATCAGTATAGAAAAACAATTCTTCTTTTGGATCATAAAAATTCTCCAGAGCGTAATCGGTTAATTCTCTGGCTTTATCCAACCAGTATTCATGGAAAGTGAGCTGATATAAGCTAATATAGGCTTGAATGACCAAGGCGTAATCTTCCAAATAGGCTTTCAAGCTTGCTTTCCCATTTTTATAGGTCCTGTAAAGACCCTTTTTGTTTGTAAGTTTTTGATCGATAAATTGAGCGTTTTTCAAGGCTAATTGTAGAAACTTGGCTTCTCCAAAGGCCGCATAGGCATCGACCAGACCTTTAAGCATAATAGCATTCCAGGATGTTAGTATTTTGTCATCCAAGCCAGGCCGAGGACGTGTATTACGGGCCTCTAACATGACTTGTTTTGCTTCACGTATGGTTTCTTTTAATTCTGATAACTCAATTTTATGCTTTCCCGCAAAGTTTTCATCCGACATACGTTTATGGAGTAGGTTTTTTTCATTTTCCCAGTTACCCTTTGCTCGCACATTGTAGTAATCGCCAATTAATGTGGAGAGGTCTCCAAAGAGCGACTGTAGTTCGTTTTTATGCCAGACATAGAATTTTCCTTCCTCTCCTTCACTATCGGCATCAAGGGCCGAGTAGAAGCCTCCTTCACCATTGCTCATTTCTCGGTCAATAAAATCTATAGTACCATAAACTATCTCCTTGTATTGCACCTCCTTGCTTAGGCTGTAGGCTTCCGAATAGAGGCTGATAAGTTGACCATTGTCGTACAGCATTTTTTCAAAATGAGGTACATGCCAGTTGTTATCTACAGAATAACGAGCAAAACCACCACCAATTTGGTCATAGATGCCTCCCCGGGCCATATGATCTAAAGTTATTTTTACCTCTTGTTTGCATTTTTCATCAGCTGAAATATGGTAATACTTTAATAAAAACTGCCAGATGCAGGGCATTGGGAATTTTGGTGCTTTATCCATACCACCCTTCAGATTGTCAATTTTTGGAGAAATGGTTTGGTAAATCTGATCTAATACCTCTTTGGAAAATTTTTTTGATTTGGTATGAAGGTTATACCTAGAGGTTTCACTAAGTTGTAAGGCCTCTGTAAATTTCTCAGCCGATTCTTCTAGCTTATCTCTGTTTTGTTTATATGCGGCTTGTACATTTTGAAGGAGTTCAGCCCAGCCTTTATTGGGAAAATAGGTGCCACCATAGAAAGGTTTTTGGTCGGGAGTCAGAAATACATTTAATGGCCAACCTCCAGCTAGGCCCATGGTTTGGACTGCATTCATGTAAATCTGATCGATGTCAGGACGTTCTTCTCTATCTACTTTAATGCAGATGAAGTGTTGATTCATGAGTTTTGCAATCTCTGGATCCTCAAAGGATTCCTTTTCCATTACATGACACCAATGACAAGAAGAATACCCAATGCTAACCATGATGGGTTTATTTTCCTTTTTCGCAAGAGAAATTGCTTCTTCTCCCCAGGGATACCAATCTACTGGATTATAGGCATGTTGTAATAAGTAAGGACTGCTTTCATGAATGAGTCGATTGGCTTTATTGGATGTCATATTAATTGATTCTTTAAATGGGCCATTTCCCTGCTAACGTCAATTTTATTAGAGAGGTTTTCGAGTTTTTGAATAGTTTTTTTTAAAAAGGCCTGATGGGCATTGGATTCTGGATGAAATGGTCGATGAGTTATAGCTTTTCTTAATTTCGTCCATTCTATCAGAAGATTTTGAGTCTTTTGGCTAAAATACCGATTAGAGAATTTTTCCCATATGTATTCTTCAGCCACCTCTGTGGGGTGGAGCATGTCCTGGGAATAAAATCGATAATCTCGAAGGTCATCCATCATGATCTCATAGGAAGGAAAGTATTCCACATCTTCAAATCGGCTTTCTAAATGGTGACAGGCAATCCTCACGGTAGATTTACTGACCGCATTTAGTTCCAGTGTATCTTTTATATGCCGGATTGGACTTACTGTCAAGATCATTCGGATAGCTGGGTTGAATGTTTTTAGGAGCTTATAAAGTTTTTTAAAAGTTAATTCGATTTCCTCAGAACGTAGCAACCGCTTGTGAAATAGCTGTGCAGGCATTTTATGGCAATTGGCAACGGTTTGGTCTGAATCCTTTATTTGATAGATGATGGCTGTACCAAAGGTGAGAATCAGGTATTGGGAGGTTTTTAGAAAATTATTAGTGGTTTCAAAAGTCTCTTGTATT
Organism: Xanthovirga aplysinae; assembly: GCF_009711365.1. Classification (GTDB taxonomy): domain Bacteria; phylum Bacteroidota; class Bacteroidia; order Cytophagales; family Cyclobacteriaceae; genus Xanthovirga; species Xanthovirga aplysinae. The sequence goes on from NZ_SMMB01000936.1 coordinate 2,791, forward strand.
TTATTTTGAAGTTCTTTCAAGCTTTTACCCGAAAAATCCGAATGAAGATTATAATTGAAATAAATTCCTTCTCTTTCTATAAAAGTATTATCTTCTGGGAATTGAAGATTGATAACACTTTCCAGCAAGTGAAAAGCAGAAAGGGGGTTAAATAATACCCCAAATGGATTTTTGCAGACTTGAAATTTATCTCTTAAAAACCGACTTCCCATAGCATCAGCAAAACAAGAACCCAAGGTGAGAACAGCTGTTTGATGGTTTAGTTGAAAGGAAGAAGGACTTAAGGATAAGGTAGTTCTGAACATGGCAGAAAAAACTATAATTATTTTTGAAAAATTAATAAGGAATACTAATGAAGGCAAATCCATTCATTTATAAAATGAAAATTTTATGTTGTATCGTAAAATTAGCCTGAAACTAGTAAATCAATTGTTTAAATTCCCAAATAATCCTGCATAAAAAAAGCGTTCTACCAGCCGGAAGAACGCTTTAATAAATCTTTTATCTTTTATTCTTATTCTGCGGAAACCACAAACTTAACTTCTTTTTTCACCTCTTTATGAAGGTCAATTTCAGCAACATATTCTCCAAGCATTTTTACATCGCCTGGAATGCTGATTTTCTTTCTGTCAATTTCAAATCCTTTTTCTTTCAAGGCATCTGAAATTTGAAGTGTTGTGATAGCACCAAAGATTTTACCAGATTCTCCGGCTTTGGTTTTAAGCTCAAGAACAAGTTCACCAATTCCTGCTGCAATAGTTTCAGCCTCAGTTTTGATTTTCTCCGCTTTATGAGCCGCTTGTTTGATGTTTTCAGCAATCATCTTTTTGTTTGAAAGGGAAGCGATGATAGCAAACCCTTGAGGAATTAAATAATTCCTCCCGTAACCTGGCTTTACTTTGACAATATCATTTTTGTAGCCAAGTCCTTTAATATCTGTTTTTAAAATAACTTCCATTTTGATAGAATAATTTTCTGTTAGTACAAGGTAATTTTGCCTTTAATAAAGCTAATTACTTTCTACTATTTTAAAGAATCAGTTACATAAGGAAGCAAGGCAATATGTCTTGCTCTTTTTACAGCTTGAGCTACTTTCTTTTGATATTTTAAGCTGGTACCAGTAATTCGTCTTGGTAAAATTTTACCTTGTTCGTTTACGAATTTCAATAAGAAGTTGGCATCTTTATAATCAATGTACTTAATACCATTCTTCTTAAATCGGCAATATTTTTTCTTATGTTCGCCTCTGTTGATTGGCTCGTTCATTAAAGTCATGATTTTTCCTCCTTCTTAGCTTCAGGTTTTTTGTTGAATTCTCCTTTTCTTCTCTTAATGTTGTATTCTACTGCATGCTTGTCTAGGGCTACAGTTAAGAAACGCATTACTTTTTCATCTCTTTTAAATTCTACTTCCATTGCGTTAATTGCGTTACCTGGAGCTTTGAATTCTAAAAGCTGATAAAAACCTGTTTTTTTGTGTTGGATTGGGTAAGCTAATTTTTTTAAGCCCCAGTTTTCCTCATGCTCAATTTCAGCACCGTTCTCAAGAAGGATGTTCTTGAACTTCTCTACGGTATCCTTCATCTGAGTTTCAGACAAAACGGGATTTAAGATGAATACCGCCTCGTAGTTTCTTGATTCCATTTTTAATTTTTGGATTATTTAAAATAATATCTTCGGCCTGCAAAGGTATAAAACAAATACGTTAAAAAAAACTGAGACTGGATTCTTTTTATATTCCAAGAGGCATGTTTTCATTAGGGGAAAACAAAAAAAACTTTGTTCAGGTTCCTTGCCTGAACAAAGCTTTTTAAAATGACCAACAGATGGGTTGGGTCAATTATTTTACTCTAAAATTCCCTTGACCAATTTCTAATTCATCACTATAAATGAATAGCTGATATTCCCCTTTTACATAATCACTTCCTTTATCATATACAAAGGTTACTCGTTGATTGGAGTTGTCGAAAAGAATATCTTGCTTGGCTGTGTAAAAGGACTCTTTGTTATCCAACATAAAGGTTCCGGATCCAGTAGCCACGTCGAAGATCGCATTTCCTTCAGGGTCTACGATTTTGATCATTATTTCCTTGCTTCCGATTTCAGCAACTTCGTTGTCAGCCACGTTAAACTCCACTTTTACCTTGTCAATGCTTTTACTTCTAAAAGGGCTTTTTCTTTCTCTTCCTTTTGCATTTAAAGCTAAAACACTGATGTTTTCAGCTTCCAATTTAGAGGCAACTCTTACTTTTTCATTTAATTCTTCATTGGAACGCTTCACTTCGGCGATTTGACCATTTAGCTCATTATGTTCTTCTTTTAGCGTACTGTTTTCAGTAAGTAAGGCATCGTTCACCATTTTCAAGCGAGCAATTTCTTTTTCCTGATTTTCAAGAAGATCTTTATAGCCTTCCATTTTAGCACGATATTGTGAAGCTAATCTTCTGTTTGCATTAGCGGTGTTCTGCAATTGGGCTTTTTCTTCTTCCAATTGGGCTTGAGCTTCTTTTAATTGAGTAATATCTCCACCTAACTTTTCAGTCTCTTGGATTTTTAGCTCAAGTTCGTGGCTAATAGATTGTAACTTATTATAAGTTTCATCCAATTCTGCTTTTATTTCAGTTTTTTCCGCTTCGGCAGCTTTTTGATTTTGATATGACCGGTAGATTAAAACGGTTGAAACTACTACCAAAAGAATTATTACAGTTAAAAAAACAGCTTTTTGATTTTTCTTTTTTTCCGTTAAAGTTTTAGTTTCTTCACTCATGATTTCCTCTTCTTTATTAACTTTAAACATAAATTTACTGGATTGCATTCAAAATTCAAGCCAAGGAAAAAAAATCATTAAAAAAAA
>NZ_SMMB01000744.1 GCF_009711365.1 Xanthovirga aplysinae
TTTCCCAAATCTTTCCTTGCAATATAAAGCAAGTGACAATCATCAATGGAGTCTTTCTTATGGAAAAAGAATTCAACGACCTAATTATTGGAATCTTAACCCATTGAAGCTTTACGTGAACCCTACTTCTTATGCGGAAGGTAATCCTTTTCTTAAGCCATCCATTATTCATAATACAGAGTTGGGTTATACCTTTTTGAAGAGTTATATGGTAACTGCTTATCATCAATACATTACTAATCCTATCTCTCAGGTTCCTGAGAGGGATGAAGAGGAAGACATATTGCGATACTTTACACAAAATGTTAATCCTAGGCAAAACTATGGGGTAAGATTTGTTGCACCGGTCACGCTTACCAAATGGTGGTCGATGAATAATGCTGCAACCCTATCATATTATGTGGAGAACTTTATCTATGAAGAAGAGCTTATGGAGAATAGAGTGGTTACGGCTTATATTTCTTCCTCAAACACTTTCAGTTTGCCCCATGGAATAAAAGCTGAATTAAATGCAACCTACATTTCTGGAGGCTTGGACGGTTACAATCGGTATCAAGATAGATTTTTACTGAATTTTGGCTTTCGAAAGCCTGTGCTAAAGGAGAAAGGCTCTATTGCATTAAATATAAATGACCCTTTCTTTTGGGATGGATGGCGTTCAAAAAATATTATGGAGGGGATCCAAGGCAGTAATATAAATACTTGGGATAGTCGATCTGTACGTCTAAGTTTTAATTATAATTTTGGTAAAAGTACAGTGAAGAGCAAAGGTAAGAGAAGAACTAGTAATTCTGAGGAAAGAAATAGATTGTAATTAATTTACAATGTTTTCGGTTTAGAGAAAGGTTGTCGGTTCAGTTCGACAACCTTTTATGTTGCTAACCCTTTTGTCTTTCCCATTTTTATACGGTTAGTGTTCGATAATGTACATTTGTGGTGGAGTTGCTTGGTTGTAATTTGTTGATTTATAGTTATTTGTGATTTTGATTGGGGTTTGGTACAGTATTTTCTAATTTATTGATGATTTTAAGGATACTAATTTTATTGAAATCAAGTGTATTGAGACAAAGTAAACTGTTAAAAATATAATTAATCTAAAACATTAAGAGCGATGAGAATAAAAAGTCAAAAGTTGAAATTTTTCCTCCTTCCTTTATTGCTTTTGGGGCTGTTGAGTATGTCTAATGTAGGAAAAGAAAAATTAATAGGAGACGGTGAAGAATCACATTCCAGAACATTGGACTTAAAGCCATTCCATAGTATTGATCTTTCTATAGATGCAGAAGTAATTCTAAAAAAAGGTAATCTTCAAAAAGTGGAAATTGTGGCTGAGCCCAAAATAATTGACCAAATCCAAACTCAGGTAAGAAATGGTGTTTGGGATATAAGCTTCCCTAGGAGAAGTCGTATTCGATTTCATAAGCCTATTACGATTTATATTACCGTGAAAGAGCTTAAAGCAGCAGGAATTGGTAGTTCGGGAAGTATTATTGCCAAAGAATCTATTTCAAACCCTAATCAATTAAACCTTTCTATTGCCGGTAGTGGAGATATTATTTTTGAAAATCAGCAGGTAAAAGCCCTACGTGCATCCATTGCAGGTTCAGGAAACATAAATGTAGAGGGACAAACAGACCGTCTCAAGTTAAGTATTGCAGGTTCAGGTAAGTTCAAAGCTTATGATTTGAAAGCGAAAATGGCAAGTATTTCAATAGCTGGCTCGGGTAGAAGCGAAGTATTTGTTGAGGATGATTTGGATGTACGGGTGGCAGGAAGTGGAGATGTATATTATCAGGGAGAACCAAGGGTGTCCATCTCAAGCGCAGGTTCCGGCAAGGTTAGAAAGGCCAATTAATATTCTGTTTTATTTAAAAATGATCCATTTATAAGTTTAAAGGAATACTACGGTAAAATGTCATGAAAGAAAAAATTCAACCGCTTTTGATTTTCACTTTAGTGATGGTTTCTCTAGTTAGTTGTAGGGGATTTTACGAAAGGGTAAGCTTAACTGGTAAGGGAGAGGTGGTTAGCCAGGGGCTAACATTACCTTCCTTTAAAAGCCTAAAATTAGAAATTCCAGCAAAAGTAATTCTAAAACAAGGGAATCAACAGACTGTAATAGTGGAAGGACAACAAAATATCATTGATAAGATTGTCAAGGAAGTGAAGGGTGAACATTGGGACATTCGTTTTCCTAGGAAATCCTATCTTGCTGCTTTAAAAAATAATCAACAAAGAAATTTTGACGATTGGCAGGATGATCCCCATGAGGGTTATAACCGCTATAAGCCGGTTACCATTTACATTACTGTTCCTGAATTGGAAAAAGTTGCGGTTAGCGGTTCGGGAAAACTTTTTGGAGAAAGTCCTTTTACGGTGAATGAATCATTAGAATTGCGTTTGTCCGGAAGTGGAAAAATGAGTTTGGAAGCGCATGCAAAAAGTATATTGGTTTCAGTGAGAGGTTCTGGGAAGATGGAATTGAAAGGCCAAAGCCAATTAATGGATGTGAAAGTTTCTGGTTCAGGAAGATTAAACGCTTCCGAGTTAAAATCCGATGAAACTTCTGTTGTAGTGAGAGGGTCTGGCAATGCCAAAGTTCATGCCAACAAACAATTGCAAGTGAAGATTTCAGGAAGTGGTGATGTCAGGTATCAGGGAGAGCCTCAATTGCAATCCAAGATTTACGGATCGGGAAGTGTCCGGCAACTTTGAGGTGTGTTCAGGAGCCTTAACTTAATTTTAGCTAAAAAATAATTTAAATAAACTAAGAAATTTAGTCTTTAGTAGAGATCTTTTATTATAAAATAAATTTTAAGAATGATGAGAATTTATAAATCTTTTAGTGTATTAACGCTTGCCTTTGTAACCTTAGTGGTATTTAGTAGTTGTATTCGGAATTATTATTATGATAGCATAAGTGGAGAAGGTGAGGTCGTTAAGAAGGAGCTTCAATTAGAAGCTTTTAATGGAATAAAGCTTAGCTTGCCGGCTGATGTTTATTTAACAAAAGGAAATGTCCAAAAGGTGGAGGTGGAAGCCCAGGAAAATATTATTGATTATATTCAAACGGAAGTAAGTGATCAATCCTGGAAAATCCGTTTTCCAGAGGGTACTTCAGCAAGGGATTTTAAAAAGATTCGGATTTATATTACTGTTCCTGAAGTTAGAAAAGCTACAATTAGTGGTTCAGGTAAAATCTTGGGACAAACTTCGTTTGAAGGAGCTGATCAGTTGGATTTAAGAATCTCCGGTAGTGGATATATTCGAATGGAACAAGAAAATACTGGCTTAGTAAAGGCATCAATTAGTGGTTCTGGGAAGATAGAATTGTTTGGGACTGCTCAATCCTTGGATTTTCGTTCAAGTGGCTCAGGAGATTTATTAGCTTATGAATTGGATACGGAAGATGCTTCCATAAGCATGTCGGGCTCAGGTAAAGGGGAAGTGACGGCAAGTAAAAATCTAAAAGTAAGTATTTCTGGAAGTGGGAGAGTTAGGTACCAAGGATCTCCTAGAGTTTCTACTAGTGTATCAGGTTCTGGAAGTGTAAAAGCTGTTGATTCCATGTAGGATCAAATGTTACTGGACAAGAATCGAAAAAGCCGAAGTTTTTTATAAAAAACTTC
>NZ_SMMB01001013.1 GCF_009711365.1 Xanthovirga aplysinae
TATATCTCTAAGAAAAATAGAATATATAATTAACCCTTTCCATCCCCCTTCTTCCGAAATAATATACACCCCATTACTTAATAATTCTCTCCCAATATCACAATTAACTCTATTTCAATAATTTGAAAAATATCAATTAAATTATTTTTAATAAATCTAAATAAAATTTTTGATTATCTAAAAAAAGCCTTCTAGTTTTGCCGCACTATTTTTAATGAATCTAAATAAACTCATTTTACAAATGAAGATTTTTTCACTTTCAACCTTATTCATCCTTCTCCTTAGTGGGAAACTTTGGGCCTTTCAATTGGAAGGGGAGGTAAGGGACCAACATACGAAAGAACCTTTAATAGGCGCCATCATTGCCATTGAGGGAACCACCATAGGAGATCTAACAGACGAAAAAGGACATTTTAGCTTAATCCTTGAGGAAAAATGGATTGGAAGTAACCTAACTGTATCTTATGTAGGCTACCAAAAACAAGATATTCAAATTGGAGAACAGAATTTTATTACTATCGAATTAATCCCTAATAAATTTCTTGAGGAAGTAGTAATTCAATCCAGTATTGCAGGAACTAAACCAAAAGAGCAAATAGCTACCTCCTACAACCAAATTAATGCAGAAGAATTAGCTGAAGAGCAAAGTTTCAACAATATGGCCGATGTGTTAAATGGAAGAAGTGGTGCCATGCAAACCTTTGGTGTCAATGGAAAAGTGGGATCAGGTATTCGTTTTAATACCAGAGCCAGTGCAACCTTTAGTCTCAATAGAGACCCCCTGGTTTTTGTAGATGGGGTCAGAATGAACACCTCGAACATTAACGATGTAGGAAGTAGCGCTCAGGAAACTTTAGCAGGATTAAACGATTTAAATTTAAATAATATAGCCTCCATCGAAGTTTTAAAAGGACCGGCAGCAGCGGCGTCCTACGGATCTGAAGCATCAAATGGAGTGATATTAATCAGAACAAAAAAAGGAACTGGAGAACGTTTGAACATCAATTTAAAAACTTCTCAAGGATTAAATGTTTTAGCCAATAAATATAATTTTTTGGTTAATAATAAGGACATTAACGATTTCTATACCCCAGGAAGAATTCAAAATATTTATGGGTCCGTAAGTGGGCGCTCAGGCGAAAATGGTCTATTTTTATTATCCATTGATCACCGAGACAATGAAAGCCACGTACCAGGAAATAGAGATTTACGGGAAACCTTTAATGGCCGATACGATTACAATAAGAAGAAATACAGCTTTGGATTCAGTTCCCAATATACGGTAGGCCAGCTTTGGCTCCCCCCTACCGGTTCAGGAAAATACGATGCCACCTGGAATTTAATGAAAGACCAGAAGCCCTGGCCTTTTTTGGAAGGTAAACGAGAAGCATGGGCGGCTCAGGAGATCAAGTATGACAACAACCGATTTTTGGGTAACCTTTATCTGAATTATTCACCAATAGAGAATTTAGAAATTCGATCAACATTAGGTTACGATCAAAACACAGTTGATGGCATCAATTATAAGCCTTTCGGAATTAACTTTGGCAGCATTCAGGAAGGAGCAAAAACTTCCTCAAATCGAATAAATTCCAATACGAATTGGGAAATATCAGCCAATTATCTTTTTGAATTGAATCCCAAAAACCGCTTGAGGGCAGCTTTGGCCTCTCAGCTTAATTATTCTCAATCTATTGCTACCAGTGTTTCAGTAGAGGGGTTTCCTTCTGAAAACGTGAACGGATTAGGAGCTGCTGGAACCATTACCTCGACAGAGGAATCACGCTTTGAGAAACGTACCCAAGGAGTTTATGGAGAACTGAGCTACGATTATGACAATAAATTATTTTTAACAACTGGTTTAAGAAGGGATGCTTCTAACCTTCTGGGAAGCAATGTTTCTTCTATTTGGTACCCACAAGCCAATCTAGTCTACAATCTAACTGAAGAAAAACTCTTCCAAAACATTTTCGATCAGTTGAAGTTGAGAATGGCTTATGGGGAGTCAGGCAGGTTACCTCATCCTGAAGATGCAAAAACGACCTATAAGGCAATGCAAATGCCTACTGGTCCTGGTTACATTACTTATATCAAGGGAAATCCGGATATTAGACCAGAAAGATCAAAAGAATGGGAACTTGGAACCGATTTGGGTTACAAATGGATAGATATCAACTTTACCTACTATCGACAAAAAACTGTTGATGCAATTGTATACACCGACTTAAAGCCTTCTGAAGGTTGGTCCACCAATTCAGCCAAATATGCCCAAAATGCTGGAAGTATTAATGGATCAGGCTATGAACTAGGATTCAACATCAATCCTTTTAAGGATCTAAACCATAAATTAACTTTTGAAATCTTTGGAAATATTAATTATCAAGAAAACAAAGTTACGGATACCGGAGGCCAGGAATATTTATACTTTGCCTCTGCCATTAAAGAAGGACTTCCGGCCTATGCTTTCTACACACAAAAGTCTCAGGGAGCGGTTTTCAATGAAGACGGCACTTATGCTGGGGAAATTATTGGCGATTATGAAAATTTGGGTAAACCTTTCCCAGACTACTCTGGTTCCTTCGGATTAAACATGACTATTGCCAGAAATCTAAGTATTAACAGCTTATTCACTTTTGCAACTGGCTTTCAGATTTACAACATCTCCCAAAGGAACATTGCCGGGCAGGGAGATAATCTCTTGGCTAAAGAAACAGCCTTAGAAAAAATGAACCAAAGTACAGTCGGTTCTGATGAGTACAAATACTGGGCAAATGAACTTTCTCAATACGAACGTTCAAGAGGAAATTTCGTACAAGATGGAGATTTTTTGCGTCTGAGCAATGTAGTTATATCTTACAATCTTACAAAAACAATAAATAATTGGTTTGGACACCTTTCATTCTCTCATGTAGTACTTTCCGCTTCAGGATCCAATCTTTGGTTAACAACAAAATATAAAGGGGTAGATCCTTTGGTTGCAGGAGAAGGAGGAAGCAGAGACTTAAGGAATGTTTCCCATATAGGATCTGACTGGACTTCTGTTCCTGCACCACGCACATATTTACTTACCCTAAACATTGGAATTTAAACCCTTAGCAAGTTTCTATTAACCTATTAGTTATTCAAAAGATGCAAACTAACAGAACTTTATATATTATTTCATTTGTCATTTTGTGCTGGCTTAATGGCTGTAACGGATTGTTGGAAGATGGACTGGAACCAAATGATCGGCTCACTTACGACCAGTTAAATGAGCCCCAGGCCTTTGGACAATTGGACACAGAGGGTATATTGCTTCCTGGACCCAACATCACATCCCTTTTGTATACTGGAGCCAATTTCTACTCAGATTTATTCCCCTATACGGGGGTAATGTCGGATGAATTCGAATGGGTCGAAAATGGTAATATTGTTATTTACAAAGAAATTTATGAAGACCGCTTAGCACCCACTAACTCCGGCATCACCTCATTGTGGACTAAACTTCATAGTTATTTGGCACAAGCCCAAGAGGTAATTCAACGAGTGAATGATACCAAGTGGTTGGAAAGCCCAGAACATCAACAAATAAAACAGCAATCACTTTGGTATGCCTACTTTCACCAGGGAAATGCCTATGTTAATCTTTTTGCCTATTTCAACGCTAATCAAACGGATCCTGGAACTCTCTATTTGGAAGGCAAGTCGGTAAGCCATGAGCAGACCTATGATTTGGCATTAAATTCATTAGAAAAAGCCATGGAATATGGGGATACCTATCAAAAAAGACTGACAAATAGCATCATTGCCCGTGCAGCTCTCCTAAAAGAAGATTGGGCTGTTGCCACTGAAGCTGTGAAAGAGGGACTAAAAATAAATGATGAACCTCTGATTATGCAATATGCTCAGGGTTCATTGACTAACGGCTTGGGCAATGTAGCTGGGCCCTTTGGTAGAGAACTCAGTGTTCCATTATCCTTTAAAAATCTATTAACAACAGAGTCTAGTATAATACGAAATCCAACCACAAGCATCACTACAGATAATGGGAGTCGTTGGGTACAAACTTTATATGGTCAATATGATAATAGTGTTGTGACTGACTTTACTGAAACCAACCTCATTATGGCAGAACTGATCATCAGAGGGTTTTACCCTGGTAATAAAACAGATGCCATAATCCTGATTAATGAAGTCTTAAATTATTATGACCCCAGTGGGCAATCGGCTACTTCAGAGCAGGAGCTAACATTAAAAGAAATAGAACTTTATAGAAGGATTTACCTATCCTGGAGAGGGCTCCGCCTTTTAGATCTAAGACGGTTACCTTCTGACGGGGTAGCACAGCTTCCTTTCAGCGAAAGAGATTGGAAGTGGTTTCCAGTTCCGGAAATAGAATTCATATAAATATAATTACCCAGAATTGAAGCATCCATTATTAATTTTGTATAATTGATGCTTCATTTTTTCACCAAGCAACTTTTACTTTTTAAGAAACTTTAAATCCTCCTAATGAATAAACAAATACCAAAGAAGAAAAAATTTAAGAAAACCATACGCAAAATTCATCTTTATTTAGGTTTAATCACAGGACTAATATCCCTAAACACCTGCATTACAGGATGCCTTATGGTATTCGAGGATGAATTATCATTAATGCTATACCCCCACCGTTTTCAACTAAACCCGGAGAAAGAAGCCTTACCCATCCAAAGCTTTGTTGCTCAAATTGAAGGAAACGATGCCATTTTAGAAAACGGATTCGTGTATGGAGCAAGGGTCTTCTCTGATCCCAGCCAGGCTTATCAAATCTTTGTTCGGAATCCCGAAAAAGAAAGCAGAACAGTTTTCGTCGATCCCTATCAAGGAAAATTACTGGAAGTCTACAATGGTAGAAATTCCTTTTTCCATACCATTGAAATGCTCCACCGTAACCTTTTATTAGGAAAAGTAGGAAAAAACATTGTAGGTTACTCCACTATTGGTTTTGTTTTTTTATTGATTAGCGGTTTAATTTTATGGTTTCCCAAAAGAAATAAAGCTTGGAAAAAACGATTTTCTATCAAATGGCAAAACACTTCCTGGAAAAGAAGGAACTATGATTTACATTCAGTATTAGGGTTTTACAGTTTAATTTTTCTTTTCCTAATTTGTTCTACTGGCTTAGTTTGGTCGTTTAAAATTATTCGAAATGCCATAGTTGCCATTGAAAAACCAACCGAAGAAGCAAAACCAAAATCAAATTTTCTCCCTTATGATGTCACACAAAAGATAATATCCCTGGATCAGGCTTATGAAACAGCAAAACAACACTTTCCAAATGCTAAACGCACCACGATCCGTTTTTCAGATGCTCCTGATGGAGTTGCCTCAGCATCCATCACCACTCTTACTGCCCCACATGAAAACGGATACCACACAATGGTACTGGACAAATACAGTGGTAAACTTCTTCGCCTCCAATTATTTGAGGAATTACCATTAGGGCAAAAGATTTACCGTTATATATATCCCATTCATATTGGTTCTATATATGGGCTTCCCACCAAAATCCTGGCCTTTATAGTCTGTCTAATAGGATTTTCACTACCTATTAGTGGTTTATGGATTTGGATCTTTAGAAAGAATAAAAAAAGAAAAAAACTAACTAAAAGTTCAACTTCGAAAACCCAAAATATTTTGGTTAAAACTTAAAAGGGAATTTGCAAATTAATTCCCCAAATCAAGTCGTCCCAAATTATGCTTATTATATAAAGTTAAATAAATACACTCACTAACCCTTTTATATTCTTTGAGACTTGACAAATAATGTAATAAGGTTAGTGATATATTTTGGGAAGTGTGGAAATATCCCAAAAAAATAAAGGTAAAATTCCTAGGGATTACATTCGACTAAAACTAATTCTAATCTGAAAAATCCAAGATCCTACTATTAATTGCAAATTCATTTACAAAATGTTAAAAAAAGGCTAATACTTTAATTCCTATCCCATACAATAATCCTACCCCCGTCCCACCAACTCCCGGGTAATTTGATTCAACCGTTTCACTTTAAAATTAAAATCCCCTTTCAAAGAATCACGGATACTTTTTAAGTTCCCCAATAGCTCTTCAATGTCGTCACTCAGAGAATTTTCCAACATCTCTCGAAAGCGCTTTGCAAAGGTGGGAGACATCCCATTGGTAGAAATGCCTACTTTTAAATTTCCTTTCTTTACGGTTGAGCCTAAATAAAAATCACAGAGCTCTGGCTTATCTGCAACATTGATCAACAATCGCTTCTTTCTGGCAAGCATTCTAATGTCCTGGTTTAATGGGATATTGGCAGTGGCTAAGATTACCAAATCAATTCCTTCCAAATCCTCCTTTTGAAAAGCCCTGTTAAACAATTGAATATTCGTTTTTTTCTCGGCTAAATCCCTGACTTCCTCATTGATTTTCAAAGCCACCACTTTTACATTGGCTTTTTCATCATTCTTTAACAAAGCATGGAGCTTTTCCAACCCCACATTTCCCCCACCTACAAGTAATATTTTTATCTGGTCAATTTTTAAAAATATCGGAAATAGAGGGTTTCCCAGTTTATAAGTTTCTTTTTTTTT
>NZ_SMMB01000125.1 GCF_009711365.1 Xanthovirga aplysinae
ATTCCTGCATCATAAGGTACGCCTGTTTTTATTATGGCATGCGTCCTACTTAAAAGTTTTCTTGCCACCTTAACCAATATTCTTTTTGGGTCTTTACCCAGGTGACTCCTGTAATATTCCTGCATCACAGGATCGTACCTTATGGCTTGCCAGGTAGCTTCTACCAAGTAACTTCTTATCAATCGATTTGCCCTCGGGGTCATACCTGCCGTTGACTGATTATCCCCACTTTGTCTTAAACTGGGAACCAAACCTACATAAGAAGCTAGCTGTTTTAAAATTATCAAATCTCCTTAGGTCCCCAACCTCACTTAAAATACCACAGGCCACGATTGGGCCTATACCTGGTACACTTCTTAATAACATATAGTCCTCTTTATAATTTTGTTTGCAATATTTCCTCAACACCACACTCACA
>NZ_SMMB01001121.1 GCF_009711365.1 Xanthovirga aplysinae
TCTCCCGTAATAGGATATTCCGACCTCAAAAATTCTGATCCCAGTTAATCTGGCAATTTTGGCTGTAACTTCAGGTTCAAAACCAAATCCCTTCTCTTTTAAACTAATATTTTGGATGATAGAGGTTTTAAACATTTTATAACATGTCTCCATATCAGTAAGATTTAGATTTGTAAACATGTTGGAAATGAAAGTCAAGAGTTTGTTTCCTATTGTATGCCAAAAAAACAATATCCTATGCGGGTTACTTCCTACAAATCGGGAGCCGTATACTACATCCGCATTTCCCGATAAAATTGGGGTTAGTAATTCATTATATTCCTCAGGATCGTATTCAAGATCGGCATCCTGAATGATTAGATATTCTCCTGTAGCTTTTTTGATTCCCGTATGCAGAGCGGCTCCCTTTCCCCTATTAATCTCATGCTTATAATATTGAATGTTTAGCCCTGGGTTTTCAAACATGTACTCCTGAATAACAACTTCAGAGGAATCATTTGAACAATCATTAACAATTAGGATTTCTTTGGTAAGCTCACCAATCAATTTTACCTTTCTGATTTTATTTAATATTCTCGGAATGGTTTTCTCTTCATTGTAGACAGGTATAACTATGGAAAGTTTTTCAAATTTCATTTCTCTTTCTTCTCCCATAGATCTTGTTTATCCCTGTTTTAGCAGCTTCCTCTAATTCTAAAATATAACCTATGGAAAAGTGTAAATGTTTATTTGAATAATGAATGAAAACACAAATTGAAGTTAATTACTGAGCTTTCAAGTATTTACAATTTCAATTAAGAAAAGAATAGATTTTGGCTTCAAATGAGGGGTTTTAAAAGGGAATGGGTCAAAATTAATTGCATTATTATGAAGTTAGAAGGAAGAATAAACGAATAGGGATTATAGTTTTTATTCTCAAAGATTTTAAACAAGTAACACATTGAGGAAATAGAATTACCTCATTTAGAATAGAGGATCAACCCATTGCGGAAATGTATAATTTCAATAAAAACTGCATAAATAATATTTTTTTTGAATTAAAGGTAGGGTTTATTTATTCCTAATAAATATAGTTCTGGGAAAACAGCTCCGAAAATAATTTATTTATTTTAACACTTAATCATAAGAATTTGTAATTTAAAATACTCATTTACAACATTTTAAATAAATTATTACAAAAGTAAAGGAATTAGAGTAAATATAATTTTTGGTCCCGAGTCCTAACATTTCATGTAAAAACGTAATTAAATGATTAAAAAAACTAAAAGTGTTTTATTTGTTCTTTTGCTTTTAATCTCTCTCAAATCTATTTCACAAAATACTCCACAACGGTATACGATAAGTGGATATGTAAAAGAAAAAAGTAGTGGGGAATTGTTGCCCGGAGTAACGATTTACTTACCTTCTCTTCGCACAGGAACCAGCACCAACGCCTATGGTTTTTATTCCATCACTGTCCCCCAAGATAGTTATGAAGTTGTTTTTTCATTTGTAGGATATGAGGCTGTTAAAACCCAAGTGAATTTAGAGAAAGACACAGAATTTAACCTTGATTTAGAACCATCCCTAACCAAACTTGAGGAAATAGAGGTGGTGGCTGAACAGCAGGAAAAGGTAAGCGAACAGGCACAAATGAGTTTAATCAAAGTACCTGTCCAACAGCTTAAGGACATTCCGGCTTTTCTTGGTGAAAAGGATGTTTTGAAAGTCTTGCAACTTATGCCAGGCGTCCAGTCCGGAAGTGAGGGAAGTAGTGGGTTATACGTTAGGGGGGGAGGACCTGATCAAAATCTATTAATTCTTGATGATGCGACTGTTTATAATGCCAATCACTTATTCGGTTTCTTTTCTGTTTTTAATGGAGATGCTTTAAAAAGCGTAGAATTATACAAAGGTGGATTTCCCGCTCGTTTTGGCGGTCGACTCTCCTCTGTCATTAAAATGGATATGAAAGAAGGACACAAGGAAGAGTATCATGGAAAAGCAGCCATTGGTTTAATTTCTTCAAGTGCCGTACTGGAAGGCCCCCTAAAAAAGGGTAAATCCTCCTTTTTACTTTCTGGTCGTAGAACTTATATTGACTTATTAACAAGGCCTTTGATGCCTGCCGATTCAAAAGGTGGATATTATTTTTATGATTTGAATGCAAAATTAAATTATGAATTAAGCCAAAAAGATAAAATTTATTTAAGCGGTTATTTTGGTAGAGATCGGTTTTCTGTAAAAGATATGGAGGACAGTGATTATAAATATGATGCAGGAATTGATTGGGGAAATGCTACTGCAACTTTACGATGGAACCATTTATTCAACAATAAGCTTTTTGCCAACACTGCCTTTATTTTCAGTGATTATGAGTTTGGGATCGATGTGAGTGAAACCTATCAAGGTAGAGATTTCATGCTAAAGTATAAATCAGGAATTCGCGACTTTTCTATCAAGCATGACCTGGACTTTTTACCACACCCTAAACACCATATTCGGGCAGGTTTTCAAAGCACCTTTCATACCTTTATTCCCTCTGCTTTTGTTTTAGAAGATGAGTCCGAAAATGAATTCACCAATGAAAAAGAAATATATGAATCCTTGGAAACGGGAATCTATTTAGAAGACAATTATAAACCTACCGAAAAAATTAATATTGAAGCTGGGCTTAGGCTAAGCCATTTCGTTCATAATAATAAACAGTATTTTAAGCCTGAACCTAGAATTTCTGCCGCCTATCAATTGGCCCCAAACTTATCTGCAAAAGCTTCTTTTGCCTCTATGAATCAATACATCCATTTATTAAGCAACTCCGGAATTGGCCTTCCCACAGATCTTTGGGTTTCCTCCACTGACAAGGTAAAGCCGCAATCCTCTAATCAAGTGGCTTTAGGCTTGGCAAAGGATTTTCCTGATAAAAACTTTTCTTTAACACTGGAAACCTATTATAAAAAATCAAAAAATGTAATTGGCTACAAGGAAGGAGCAACATTTTTGGTCCTAGAGGAAGGACCAGAAAATTCAGAACCTGTAAATTGGGAAGATAACGTCACCTCAGGGCAAGGGACTTCTTATGGAGCGGAACTTCTTTTACAGAGGAAATATGGAAAATTTTCTGGCTGGATTGGTTACACACTTTCCTGGACTAAGTTACAGTTTGATGAAATAAATTTTGGAAATCCTTTCTTTGCAAAATACGATCGAAGGCATGACCTTTCTATTGTGGGTATTTATAAGCCTAAAAAAAACATTACCCTTTCAGCTAGTTGGGTATATGGGACGGGAAATAACTACACCCTAGCAAAAAGGGAATATTACGCAAGAGAACATCATTTCCAAAATTTCCCTCCATATATCCAGAATGTTAGTGACTATGAAGAAAAAAATAATTTTAGGGCAGAAGCTTATCATCGTTTAGATGTAGGCATACAATTTCATAAAAAGAAAAAGCGATGGACTCGTACATGGGAAATCGGAGTTTATAACCTGTACAACCGCAAGAACCCTTTCTTTTACATGCCTAGCACAAAATATGAAGGCAATCAAGAAAGAGGAGTGCTGGAAAAAATCACCCTTTTCCCTGTACTACCTTCTTTCAGTTACCGAATTGAATTTTAATTGAATCTGGACATCCATATCTATGAAAATAATAATCATACAAAAACTACAAAAATTTATCCTTTTTGGGATTCTCCTTTCAAACCTGCAGGCTTGTGATTTTAGTCTGGTGGAAGAAGTAGAAACTGAGCAATTGGATACTGATAATCATAAACTGGTAGTATACTCCTTTATTTCACCTCAAGATGAGAATATTAAAGTGTATGTGGATTCCACTATTCCTACAATGGGATTACTTCCAAATACTTGGGGCTCAAATACTATCGAAGATGCCATGGTTACCCTAGATAATGGTCAAAAAGAGGTTAAACTTATTTTCAATAATCCTGTGGATGAAAATGGATATGAAACTGAAGAATCTCATTATACTATTTCCACGGATCAATTTCCTATTGAAGTAGGAAAAACCTATACCTTAAAGGTTTCCTCACCTAACTTTAAAGCAGTTACCGCTTCCTGTAGTGTGCCCTCGGAGGCTCCTGAACTCTCAATGAGTACATATACTTATAAAGATGAAGATTTTATGCAAACAGAAATCGAGTTATTAGGGTTGGAAAGCAGCTGGAAGGCCGAAAAAGAACGTGTCAATTATTTTGCTTTTTTTATAAATGAAAGAACAGTAACCCATTTCATTGATCAAGAGGGTAACTGGCAATCATATGAAAATGAATGGTATCAAGAGAGACTTTTTCTTACCGATGAAGGGAATCTTGGAAAGGATTACAAAATTCGTACAGAATTATATAGGTTGGCCAACACTGATAATGAGGGAGAAAATGACGAAAACAGGGAGGAGGTAATTTTGGAAGGGTTTCTTTTAAATACAGATCAGCTGTATTATGATTATCACACTAAAATGAAAAATTATACTGGTGATAATCTTTTTACAGAACCCATTCAAGTCCCCACCAATATAGAAGGTGGTTTAGGGATATTTAGTGCTTACAATATGCAAAAGGTAAGTATAGAGCTGGATTAATAAGCTACTTAATGGATTGAAATAGGTCAGAGGAGTAATTTCCTCTGACCTGTTTTTTAGCATATTTTTTTATCATTTGCCCTTATAGAGGTCCAACTTTTTGCTTCTCCCCCAACAAAATCTCCATAAAGGTGATCTATAAATTCCTCAACTTCTGCATTAGGTTGCAAAATAGGAGATGTAAAATATTGTATTCATAAAATTCCATTTTAACCCCCAATCTTTTCTAATTTATCCCTGGGGAATATTTTTCCAAAACCACATTATTCTGGATAAGGCTACCATTTTCAACATAAGGGAAAAGCTCGTCATATTTCTTCACTTTTTCCATGGTAACCCTGCGATAAATATGCGAACGCCTGATTTCGGAAGGAGTATCAATTCCAGAGGCTGCAATTAATTCGATAAAGCTGTGTAGTGTCTGATCATGATAGGAAGCAACCCTTTTTGATTTTTCTTCTACATTCAAGCCCCTTATTAAGGAAGGATCCTGAGTGGCAACACCTACCGGGCAAGTATTATTGTTACATCGCAAAGCTTGTATACAACCCAAAGACATCATCATCGCTCGGGCACTATAACACAAGTCTGCACCCAAAGCCATGGCTCTAGCAATATCGAACCCGGAAATAATTTTTCCGGATGCCATTAATTTGATGTCTTTTTTTAAGTCAAACCCACAAAGGGTATCATAAGCAAAAGAAAGTCCATCTCTTAAAGGCATCCCCAGGGTATTAGAAAATTCAACAGGTGCAGCCCCTGTTCCTCCTTCTCCCCCATCTATGGTAATAAAGTCCGGCTTTATATTGGTGGAAACCATAGTTTGACAGATGGCGACAAACTCTTCCTTCTTACCAATACACAGTTTAAACCCTATGGGTTTTCCTCCGGAGAGCTCCCTCAACTTCTGAATATATTGAAGTAGTTCTTCAGGATTGAGGAAAGCACTATGGGCAGGGGGAGACAATACATCAGTTGCTGGCTTAACACCTCTTATATGGGCAATTTCTGAGGTGTTCTTTGAAGCCGGTAAAATCCCTCCATGGCCTGGTTTGGCTCCCTGAGAGATCTTAATTTCGATCATTTTAACTTGTTCCAAATGGGCCTTCTCTTTAAACTTCTCCTCGCAAAAGGTTCCATCCTCATTCCTGCATCCAAAATAACCTGTTCCAATTTGCCAAATTAGATCACCTCCATACTCCTGATGATAGGAGCTAATCCCTCCTTCACCGGTATTTTGGGCAAACCCACCCATTTTGGCTCCTTTATTCAGGGCCATAATGGCATTTTTGCTTAAAGCACCAAAACTCATTGCCGATATGTTAAGCAAACTGGCCGCATAAGGTTTTTTACAATCCTTTCCTCCTATAATTACTCTTTTATGCTCATCTTCATGATTGGCTTTTTTTGCATAAATGGAATGGGTCATCCACTCATAACCGGTCTTATAAACATCTTTTTGGGTGCCAAAGGGAGTAGTATCGTTTACATTTTTAGCTCTTTGATAAATTAAAGAACGACGCAAGCGATTGATCGGCCTTCCCTCTGTATCCGTTTCCACAAAATACTGCATGATTTCAGGACGAATGGCCTCCAAAAGGTATCTTATATTTCCAATAAGAGGAAAATTTCTCCTTACGGAGTGCTTTCTTTGTAAAAAATCTGTGTATCCAATAAGGATCAAGGGGCCAAACAAAATCATGGACCACCATGCGGAGGGCCAAAATGATCCAACAGCAATCACTAACCCAACAATGATTACCGAAGAGATTATAAAAATTTCTCTGAATTTCATAAATTTTAGGAATTAAAGAAGATCCTCATATTCTACCGCTAAAATAATTGGAATAGGGGATTTAAATCCAAAAAGATAGCGGAAATGAAACGTTTAAAACAGGGATGAAATTATACGGACCAGAAGGAATTTAAAAGTTTACTTTTGTTTTAGTAATCTTTATAACCAAAAGGATCCTCCGGAAAGCTAAAATCCCACAAATAAAAGCTAATAAACCCAGGTGTAAATCATTCATTCCTAAAAAGTGGTAGGCAAAACTAAAAAATTTAAGGACTAACATGCCTTAAACCATTTCTTGGTTTTGTTTTATTTACCTCTTTTAAGAAGTACAAAATTATTATAACTCAGTGGCTCACTTACTAGCTTGCTTTTCACATCAGGATATTCCTTCTTAATCAATTCATGTAGTTGATTTGGAAAGCTAGTAATTACAAAAATATTATTTCCGGACGAAAGTAAAGGATCCAGCTCTTTTAAATTGAAATACTGATAAGAAATGTGGAATTTATCCAAATAGTTAGTAAAACCGTGCCCATCACAATCTTTTAGCAAAATAATAGAAGAATGGTCAAAATAATTGGCCAAAAAAGATCTAGTCACCTCTAAAGGCCTGAAATGGTTCATATAATAACTATAGTACAAGCCTTGTTCCTTCTGACCAGATTTTAAATAACTTAGCATCTTATGATCAATTGATCTTCTTTCCCAAAGAAAGCTAAAGAAGCAGTAAACTAAAACAGTCACTAAGACCCCTAACCTGAATTTCTGTAACCTTGGAATTGCCTTCAATGCTTCATATATCAACTTGGCTAAAAAAAGGGCATAAAATGGTGCTAAATTTACAAAAGCGCGGGCTGGGGCATGATCTCCCCGGGCAAAGCTGATAAAGAAGGGAAAGAAAAACAGAGTAAGTAATAACCAAAAGTCAAGTTTCTTTTTAGGAGTCTTCTGTATATAGGAATAACTTAAAATCGCTCCTATAAAGAGCAGAAGAATTAAGAGAAATCTAAATGAGAGAAAATCTCTTATTATCACACCTATTGCAGAACCTACCCAAAACGGAGTATATGTTTTAACATAATCATTAAAAAAAACCTCCTTAAAAACAGGATAGTATAGCAATAATGCAATTAATACACCAATTGATATAGAAAGCATCAATGGGAAAAATCGATCATGTCTCAATTTATTAAGTATTCTTCTTTTAAAAAGATCTCTTACTGGAAATTTAGTAATCAAATGTACCAAGCCATACACCCAAAACCCTAAAAGGAAATACAAGTTTAGAGGAATAGCGTAAACGACTGCAGCAGTGGTAATAGTCACTTTGAAGAGAGCCAGTTTATTTTTTTGATGAATATATTGCAGGCCATAATAAAAAATAATGCTAAGCAAGGCCATACTTACCCCATATCCTCTAATTTGCAAAGCAAAATTAAAATAGGGAATAGTGGTCATCAGGATCACTCCAGCTAAGAGCCCAATTTTCTTATTAAAGAAATCCTTCCCTATTGCATACACGTAATCTAGCGTCAATAAACAGTAAAAAAGAGGAAGCAACCGTAGAAGGTAAGGCTTGTCCATTAATTCATAAAGAGATTGGATGCCTATGATTTTTAAATAAATGTTATTTACCAGATTGAAAAGCACATGGTTGTTGGGCACATGATAGTCAGTAAGAGTTTGGGCAATAGGAACAAAAACAAAGTTTTTTAAAGTATAGATTTCATCATTCCAAAAGTCCAGATTAATATTTTGGAGGAGTATTACGACATATCCCAACAGGAATAGAATAAAAAGAAAGTCTTCTTTACTAAATCCTTCGAATACTTTTCTAGGTTTGAATTTTTCGGGAATTAAGGCCAATCTTTCAATTTGTTAAGAATAAAACTTTTTACCTTGAACGAAATATTGAACATGACTATGGTGAGCTGGGTGAAGCACTTTGTAAAGCCAATAAAGGCGGCTATTTAGAAGATTTCTACTTTTCTAAAGTAAACTGATAGAAGGACTAAAAGGATTAAATAATTAACAAGAAAAGTCTACTTTTGATATTTTTTAAGTTATTTGATTCTAAGAATAGAACTCTTAGTCTACCATTTTCCTGAAAAATTTAAAATAATAGGGGCAAGATTAACCTGCCCCTAAATTTTGATACTTTTTTAGTTTTTGATAAAACGAATTACCTGAGTAAAATTCTCATTTCTAATAAAGAGAATGTATAATCCACTATTTAAAGAAGGAAGTTTTAATTGATGCTGTCCCTTTTCTAACTGTGTTTTTAATAGCACAACACCTTCAACATTCAACAGTCTTACTTCAACTGATTCTCCAGGCCAGCTTCCATCAAAGT
>NZ_SMMB01001025.1:0-6633 GCF_009711365.1 Xanthovirga aplysinae
AAGACTCAAATAATTTTTTTGCAGATGTATGTACGAGGGGAGAGGAAGGCTGTCCTGACCAAAATGAAATAAAGTCTAATTTTTTCTGGTCCATAGAGGCTTGTCTCAAAGCACTTATAAAAGCACCCTGAATAGGATATGGTGCCAGGTATTTATCTTTTGGCTTCTCAAATTCTTTATGGATTTTATTCGAAAGTGTCCTGGCCAACCGCCCTGTATACATTTTTGTAAGGTCCGTTTTTAAAGGCTTCTCAGAAAGCAACATTGTTCTGTGTTGCGCAGAAGCATTGGACTCATCAGTAGCCAAAAAGGCTGTTCCTATTTGGGCTGCAGATGCGCCCAGTTTTAGTATTTCAGCAACATCTTTACCGTTGGATATACCACCTGCTGCAATCAAGGGTACCACCATTTTGTTTGTAATTTGTCTGACCAAATCGTGCGTAGTGGTCAAGGAGTCTTCTGCAGCTTGTAGAAAAGAAGCACGATGCCCTCCCGCTTCTGCTCCCGAAGCAACCACCAGGTCTATTTCCGATTCCTGAATTGTTAAGGCTTCATCACTTGTTGTGGCAGTACCAATGGTAGTTATTCCCCTTTTTTTCAATTCCCGGATAATTTCTTTTGAGGGAATACCAAAAATAAAACTTGCCACAGGAGGTTTTACCTTCAATACAGCCTCTATCTGAGATTCAAAATCCTGAGATTTAATATTGGGCATTTCAGGCATTGGGCCCCCCATTTTTTCGAAATGAGGGCGAAAGAGTTGTTTTAGCTCCTCAAAATCCTTTTTCTTGAAATTAGTAATAGGGTCATTTTTCAAAGGTACCCATAAATTAAGGGCATAGGGTTGGCGGGTCAATTGCTTGATCTTCTTGTTAACCTCCAAAATTTCCTCAGGAGCATATGCATTAAGTCCAAAGGAACCCAATCCACCCAAATTGGATACTTTATACTAAGTAAGTTAGTAGCCTGAGTTTTATACCACATGTGTAAATAGTTTATTGACGATTTTCCAATTCCCGTCTACTTTGGCTAAAGATATGAAATCATAATAGTTAAATCCTAACATAGGCACATGGAGCTTAGCAATTGCCATATCTCCATTAATTTCTACGGAAAGAATCTTCATTTTGAATTCTTCTCCTAATTCATGAGGGCTTTTTCTATTTTTGACACCTTTAATATAATCAGCCAGAGATTTAAAGTAGGGCACTCCATTTATATCTCCGAAGAGTAAGGCCCGGGGATGGAAAACTTTCTCTAATTCTTTTATTTTCCCTTTGTATATACCTTGAAAATAGTTGGTGATCAAGGCTTGTATATCTTTTGAATTATTGGCGTACATCAACTTTACTTTTATTTATTTTTGAGGATCTTTAAAAGTGTTTGAGCCACCTCATAGGAGGACTGCGGATTTTGTCCGGTTATTAATAAGCCATCTGTAAGGGTAAACGGTGTCCAATCCTTTCCTTTTTGGTATATTGCTCCTTTCTCTTTTAACATGTCCTCTACCAAAAACGGAACTATCTTTGTTAACTGCACTGCTTCTTCTTCACTATTGGCAAATCCAGTTACTTTTTTACCTTTTACCAAAGGTTGCCCACTTTTGTCTTTTACATTTTGAAGAGCGGCCGGAGCATGACAAACAAAAGCGATTGGTTTGCCATGATTATAAAACGACTCTATTAATTGGATTGAATTTTTGTCCCTAGATAGATCCCAAAGTGGACCATGTCCACCAGGATAAAAAACCGCATCAAAATCCCCTTCTTTAACCAGGGATAATTTTCGTGTTTCCCTTAATGCGGCTTGAGCCTGTGGATCAGCATAAAATCTTTTTGTTGCCTCTGTTTGAAAATCAGAAAGATTGCTTTTAGGGTCTATTGGGGCTTGTCCTCCTTTTGGAGAAGCTACGACCACTTCTATCCCCATATCTTTTAGAAAAAAGTAAGGGGTCGCAAACTCCTCAATCCAAAGCCCGGTTTTCTTACCCGTTTCTCCTAATTTATCATGAGAGGTGACTACAAACAAAATTTTGAAATTCTTCCTGTGTTTTAATTTTTTAGAATACCCGATGCTACTGAGCAAACATAATAGGGTAATTACCGTGATATAATAAATTCGTTTCATTTTTCTTAAATATTTAATCTGATATATGATTGCTTTTTATCCAATGCTGTGACCAACGGTATGTCCACCAGCAACATTAATGGTTTCTCCAGTTACAAAATCTGCAGCAGCCAGGTAGTAAGTAGCTTCTGCAATTTCTTCTGGCTCCCCAATTCTATCGAGTAAATGTAGCCCAGCCAGACTATCCGCATCTTCAACCCCTATTTTGCTTTGAAGGGGACTTCTAATTATTCCCGGGGCTATTGTGTTAACTTTGATATTGTTTTTTCCAAATTCAGCCGCTAGCTGTCTTGTTAAAGCATGAATGGCTCCTTTACTAGCTACAGGGGCGGTTGCAGGAAAGCCTCCAATTGCGTGATCTACCAATACAGTTCCAATGTTAATAATGGAGCCCCCTCCTTGTGTGATCATTTGCTTGATTGCTGCCTGAGAAGTAAAAAATGTGCCTTTTAGGTTTATATCCAAAAACCTATTTAAGTCTTCATCTTCCACCTCCAAAAATGGCTTGGGTTGAAACACCCCTGCATTATTCACCAATACATCTATGGTTTGGAATCTTTCAATGGCTTTCTGGATGATTTCTTCACTGACCTGCTTTTGGGCAATATCTCCAGCGACCAATAAAGCATTTTCTGGAGATCCAAATTCCTTTATGGTGGCCTTTAAGTTTTCTTCATTAAAGGAATTCATTACTACCTTGCTACCTTTTTCAATAAATAAGCGGGCAATGGCCTTTCCTAGACCTGTCGAAGCCCCAGTTATAATTACTGTTTTACCTTTCATGTTCTTAAACGTTTAATTTTTTGAGATCAGAATACAGTTTCCCTTTTACTCCCCAATTGTCTACAGGAACTTCATCAATTACCACATGTGTAGTCTCCGGGTTTTTGTTTAGAACCTCTACTACTAATTGAGTGGCACCAGCAATCAATTGTTGCTTTTGTTCTTTTGTCACCTGCTCATCGGTAACTTTGATGTTGATATACGGCATAACTTTTTTTAAAATGATTATGCTACAAAATTAGAAAGTGCAGTAATGCTCTAATAGGAAGTATATCACCATTATGGTGTGAGGTAAGTCACATTCTAGGTCCGTGTTGTCGACTTTAGGAATGGGTAAGATCCTACAAAATGGGCTTCCCTCTTAGTGGGGGTATATTGACTACGTTAGGAAAGAGGTCTCTACGAAAAAGAAAAAACTGCATTTCTGCCAATGGGTTGTTAATGGCTAAGTCTACTCAAAGTCTCTCGTGAAACTCCTAAATAGGAGGCAAGTAGTTTTTTTGGAACCCTTTGAAAAAGTTGTGGGTATTGCTGGAAAAGGAGATCATAACGTTCTTTAGCAGAATTTCTGAGTAGTGAAAGTATTCGTTTTTGCAAGGCTACATAGCCCAATTTTGTCTTTTTTGCCCAAAACCTTTCCATTTCATGCATCTCCGCAGAAAGTTTTTCCCGGTCTTGATAAGTAATATATAAAAGTTCACAATCTTCCAGGCAATCTACTGAAATAGTAGCATTGGTTTGGTTTGTAAAAGCATCATAATCGGTGACCCACCAGTTTTCCATGGCAAATTGTAAAATATGCTCTCTGCCCCTATCATCAAAAAAATAGGATTTTAAGCATCCTTTAACTACCCAGAATTCCTTGTCAACTCTATCTCCTTCCTGAACTACAAATTGATGTTTACGTTTTTTTACCAGTTTAAAAAAGCTTAGTATATAATTGAATTGCTCATCAGTAATAGGGACTATTTCTTCTATATGCGCCTTAAGAGGATGTATCTCCATGTGATGCTGTTAGGGTTTAGAATAAAAATTGAAGATTAATGTATGATAAATTTCTAAGCAGTCAATTTTGATTAAAGCCACTTAGGAACTTAAATCTACTACTTCTTCTCATTTTATTAACCTTATCTTGATACTTAAAAGCGCTAATTGATCAATTTTACCATTTCCCTGAAAAGTTGAAAGGAAGAATAAGCCAAGGGAAATCACTTTTATTGAAAGGCAATTTACCTTATACTCATTACTTTGAAGGGAGCGGCTTGAATCATTATCAGACAGTGGGATATTAAAAGGTGTGTTTTACTTATTTAAAGGGTGCTTCATATAGGTTTGCCATTGTATTAAAACATACTTTTGTCTATGTTGTTCTTTTAATTCAAGAAAACCGAATTCGTAACAAAACAAATAGATATCACCCCTTGAATTTTTCCAATAGTGAGTAAAGTACTTGGGATTAAAGCCTTCTTCCAACAGTATCTCTTTTCTCACAGTAACCTTACCCCCTTTATTATATTTTTTTAATATTCTACGGTTCAGTTTTAATTGGTCATCAATCTGTTTGAAAAGTTGACTTACAATAAACCCAACAAAACTTTTTATCTGTCCGTCCTGTAATTTCTTTCCCGCATTCAGGGCATACTCTCATAGTCGTAGATTACACGTTTATTATACGTATAAATGCACTTTTAAATTTGCTGGTCTTCATCCTGTGCGGTAACTTAATACACTCTGGTGAAGGGCCCTGCTAAGCATATTACCATAAAACATCTTCTGATTAACAGCCAGAAACAAATTGGCATTCAATTTTATCCCGACAAGATTATTCAGGCCTTAATTAAAGAGCTTCCCTCTCCAAAATGGTCAAGGAAATATGGAATGGTGTATATAAAAAACAATGCCTCCAACTTAAACATAGTTTTTGAGAAATTCAAAGGAGTGGCCTGGGTTAACACAAGCCATTTTTTAATGGAAAGCCCTTTAAGAAATAATAATGAACCTTTGAGCATTAAAAGTTCTGATATAAAATGTAATAGAATACCCTGTATATTTTTTATAAATACCCCCTTTTTTTAAACAATTTACAAATTTTTATAAACTCAATAGATCATTTTTTATATGGAATTGTATATTGTTTGTTACTTTTTTTGTTACCTTATCACATGGAGTAACAATTGAGTAACAAATCTATCATAGAATAATTTATGGTAACAATCCGATACAAGTCCTTGAAAAATGGTAAGTACTCTATTTATCTGGATATTTACGCCCCTAATAAAAATGGAAAGAAAAAGCGCGTGTATGAATTCTTGAAAATTTATGTTACGGAGGACTATTCAAAATTTGTAACAAAAGAGGATGGACAAATAAAGTACGACCGTAAAGGTGCTCCAATCAAAAAGAAAATTGCCAAAGAAGATGAGCCTTTCTTAAAGCTAGCCGAAAGGATTAGGGCCGAAAGAGAGTTGGAGGTTTCAAATTCCATTAACGGTTATTCTCCAAAAAATAAAATTCAAGAGTCTCTTTTAATTAGAGGATTACAAGAAAAGTATGATCAGGTTAAAGAACAGGGGAGAGAAAATTGGGGGCTAAAAGGTTTAATTGTAAGTTTGAAAAAATTTATTAATAATAAGGACCTTTCGATCCACAAAGTAGACGTCAGTTTTTTGAATGAATTTAAAAAGTATCTTTTCCAAATTAATCACCAAAATACTATACGTGTCAAATTGTTTTACCTAAAATGGTTTTTTGATGTTGCAGAATCAAATAATGAATTAATTGAAAACCCTTTTAGAGCCATGGAGTTTGAAATGCCTAAACAATTAATGTCAGAAACAGTCCATTTGACATTAAATGAAATTCAGCTTCTTAAAAACACTTCAAAGACTGAAAGGGGGCGTATAATTAATCCTCACCTTAGGTATGGATTTCTTTTTGCTTGTTTTACAGGTTTACGTTACTCAGATATATTTGCTCTGAAGTGGAGTAATATTGTAAATGATGAAATTATACTTAAGCCAAAAAAATCTAAACGTGTAACCGGAAAGACAATTCGCGTTCCTTTAAGCGAATTTGCTAAAACAATTCTTGAAGATATTGGTAAAAATGAGTTTCATGAAAGGATCTTTTTCAATATACCTAAAAAAACGGGTACTTACCTTGCGGTAAGAACCTGGGCAAAAACAGCTGGAATAAATAAATCAATTAGTTTTCATACTAGCAGACACACTTTCGCAACTCTAGGCCTTACGCACAATATGGATTTGTATACCATGCAAGATTTATTAGGCCACAGTACCATATCCATGACACAACATTATGCTAAAATTGTAGATCAAAAGCGAACAGAAGAAATTAAAAAACTACCAACCCTTAAATAACTAAAAGAACTTAATAAAATGGACCGATTAGAATTTCAAGCCGAATTTTGCAAATGTCTATCTGACCAGACGCGTATCCGCATGTTCGAATTGCTCTTGAAAAATAAAAGAATGCAGGTTTCTGCTTTCCAAGAAGAATTGCAAATACCGCAAAGTAAAACCTCTAGACACCTTATATACATGAAAAACATTCGTGTGATGAAAGCCGAGCAAGACGGGAACGCTGTATTTTACTTTTTGAATCCCGAATACCTCCAACTAGCAAAAGACATTTTCAGAGCTTTCAAGAAGTTTGAACAAAAGCAATTGGCTAAATAATTCAGAAAAATGAATCTAAAGGTTT
>NZ_SMMB01000697.1 GCF_009711365.1 Xanthovirga aplysinae
TTAGGGCAAAAAATAACATAGATTGGACAGCTTGGTCAAAAGTATATCATTCAAATAATGCTAATCTAAGTTCTGTAAACTGGGCTACTAGAGATCTTACCGTTAGTGGATTAGCTCAATTTGAAGATACTGTCAAAGCCAATGGAGATATTCGGTTTGATATAATAAAAAATGAAGATTCTAAAAGAATTCATTGGACTGGATTAACTGACAATCATTCCATCTTTGTCGAAGAAACAGCAGACGGAGAATCCACAAACTTAGTCATTTTTAATGAGGATAATGGGGCAGATGGAACCATTATTAGAAATAAAAGTACTTCTCAGGCTACTCCGATAGATATTGCCAATTTTAGCAATACGGGCGTGATATTTAACCCTGCTCTATTTATAGAGAATTTAAATCTAAAACTAACCAAGGGAAGTAATAACGATTTAAACATTACCACCAACCATGGCTGGACCGCCATCGGTGCAAGAAATGAAAACTATTCTCATTTCCATACTGATAGGCCTTCTTTCTATTTTGATAAAAGTATCTATCTGAATGGAAATCTAATTAATTATACCAGCGGAACAGGAAGGTATATAGGAAAGTTTGATTATTACAAAACGAGAAGTTTTAGTTCCAGGGTAAAATATGGCTTATGGGATGATTTTATTGGAATTGGTTATGTAAGTGATGCAGATTTTGCCACTACCTTAAACTTTGGACACCTAAGTGGCGGTGGAATGACTTTTCAAACCAAATCTTCCAATAGGGGCTTCTGGTGGGGAAATGCTGACCAAAATTTGGATGGACAAGGGGCCATGTCACTTACTACAGATGGTAGATTGTACGTTGGAAATGATCTTACCGTGGTAGATGGTGCCGAGTTTGGGGGAGATATTAGAATAAACACATCCACTAGTGGTAACTTTTGGCCTCTTGCTATTTCAACAGCAGGTAAATCCAATAACTCCGGATTCTGGACCAATAGCGATAGTGTAGCCTTATACCTAAGAGATTCGGAAGGAAATTTAAATGTTACGCTTAGGTCAGATGGGAACAGTCAGCTAACTCATGGTTTGACTCTTGGTGGCGATTTATCCGTAAGTGGGGTATGCACTTTTAGTAAAACCCTAAAAGCCAGCCTGGGAGAAAACTATGCCATTGCGGAGCTGGAAAATGATGAAGGTGGATTTAGGTTATTAGCTAATTACGATGGTTATGATTGGTACCAGACGCAACAGAATATGAAATTATCTGGTTGGTCTGGAGAAACCTTAGATGAACTTAATATCAGAGCCACCAAAAGTATTTTTTCTGGTGCTGCTGATTTTGGGGGTACAATAAAAGCCCCGGAAATTCAAATTAATAATTCAAGTCTAAAACTAACTAAAAATTCAAGTAATCGGTTGGTCATTACTACTCCAAATGGTTACACGGACATTGGGGCTGGAAATGAGGCCTGGTCACATTTCTATACGGATAGGCCTGGGTTCTACTTTGATAAATACATTGCTGTAAACGGGAATATTTTAAATTATAATAATCAGTCTGGCAGGCATGTAGGGGATTTCGATATTTATAGTGCCAAAGCGGCAAATGAAAGAACGAAATTCAGATTATGGGGTTATGAGACCTCTTCCTATGGAATTGGTATGACTAGCGGAGTTAGTTATGGCCATATTGGAGGTGCAGGAAGTCAATATGCTATGATCTTCCAAATGGATGCAACCAGTAATCGTGGTTTCTGGTGGGGGAAGAATAGCGATAACATGACAACTCAAGGGGCTATGTCACTTACTACCGATGGTAAATTGTACGTTGGAAATGATCTTACCGTAGTGAACGGAGCAGAATTTGGAAGTACTATCAAATCCAATGGAGATATTCGATTTGATATTATTAAAAATGAAAGTTCTAAAAGAATTCACTGGACAGGCCTAACCGACAATCATTCCATCTTTGTGGAAGAAACTGCTAATGTTGAATCTACTAATTTGGTGATTTTTAATGAAGATAATGGGGCAGATGGCACAATCATAAGAAATAGAGCCTCTAGTCAATCCATAGATGTAGCGAAATTTGTCAGTTCAGGGGTAACAATCAAGCCATCCTTAAAAGTAGAAGGGAGCTCCTCAAATACAATTATAGAGGTTATCTCATCAGATGCTTATGAATCGGAGTTGAGGTTGCGTGGGAGTTCACAAGGTTCAGGAAGAGTTTATGTTGGTCAATCGATGTCCCATGGAGGGGGTATAGAATACAATGGTGATACTAACCCTGACACCAATTCCGGGGCTGGAAGTGATTATTTTGCCTTATATAGGCGGTCTAATAGTGTGAGTACCTGGACAGCTAGAAATCTGCATAATAGTGATAATTGGGAATTTAAAGGAGATGTAGTCGCCTACTCCAGTTCAGATAAACGTTTTAAGAAGAACATAAAAACTATTGAAAACCCTTTAGAAAAGGTGAAAAAAATAGGGGGATATTCATTTGAATGGGAGGCCAATCAAGAAGCATATCAAGGACAGGATATAGGAGTGATAGCACAGGAGATCGAAGATATCTTCCCTATTCCCAATGTGGTATGTACAAAAGAGGATGGCTATAAGGCGGTGAAGTATGAAAAGCTTATAGCTTTATTGATTGAGTCGGTAAAAGAGCTGTCCGCTCAAAATGAACAATTAAATAATAGAATAACAGCACTAGAAAACGAATGATAAAATCATGGCATTATCTAATTACTAATTTAAAAATGAGCGATGTGGCTAGGGAATTGGGAAAATCTACCAATAACATTAGTTTACGCACCTTAATGAGTTACGCAACTACAAGAGGTTTTCATTCTTCTTATAGCAGCAGGTCAAATCTAACTGCCAAGCCTATGAAGGTTGGAGAATTTAGAAGGTATGAACATTTTCTTTTACCTCCCATAGATCCTATAGATGATCCAATAGACCCAATAGAAGATCCAAGGGATCCAAGAGAAATAGAGGATATTGAATTGAGACAATTAGAATAGGAGTTAAAAACTCTTTCTTTGCATATCAAGCAGCCAATAAAAGTCATAGCTCACCTAAAACAGGAGAAGGTTCCATATTGTAGGGGTACCAGACCATTTTATTCTTTAGCCTTCAATTCATCCTTTTTCAAAAATTTTGAATTCCTAGGATTTCATTTGCAAAGGGGGAAGAGGGAAAATTTCAATTAACCTCTCATCCATTAATCAGGGAAGAAAAAGTTAAAATTATTTTCAAACCTATTTAAAGGAAAGGTTTTCTTTTTACGGATAACTAGGAGTCCATTTGGAAGAATTTCTCCTTCCAGTTTCAATCCAAACTTTT
>NZ_SMMB01000965.1 GCF_009711365.1 Xanthovirga aplysinae
GTAAATTTATCATCAAATAAAAGCCTTTCGGTGTACTAAAATAATAGATTTATATATGAATAAAATTATACTCAACTTATTATTTTTTGTGTTGGTAACGCTTTCACCCTCATATGGTCAAATTTTTGGTGAAACGGATGCTGTAAGTGTACCTGATTTATCAAGGCCAGAAGACCCAAAGATCGTACGGTCGAAACATTGTGAATTTGGGACCTACTGGGAGGGGCATGAGGTGGGTTACGAACAAGGTAAATTAGATGGGAGGGAAGATGGCAAAATTTGCGATTTTACAGGATCAGTTTATCCGGGAGTGACTTGGCCGGATGGTTGCCCACCCACTCAAGATTACAAAGATGGACATAAGGTTGGATATTGGGCTGCATACTATGAGTATTATGATAAAGAAATTGAAGAAAAGTCTGAGTCTTGTTCGTGGCCTATTTATTATTTTAGTACTTTCTATTGTGAATGTGTTTGTGATGAGCGTATTTACTATTTTGATGGCGATGGTGATGGCTACTATGACCCTAGTGTTGGTACTCAATCCTTGTGTGAACATCCTGGTGGAGACTGGAGAACCTCGGTAAATGGTGTTGACTGTGATGACAGTGATGCCTCGGTTCAGGAAGTAGAAACATGGTATTTTGATGGAGATGATGATAGCTATTACGGATATACTGAGGAATCCTGTGGTAACCCAGCGAAGGGGACTTCTGAGGAAGGCAAGTGGAGTACTTCATCACTAAATGGGCGGGATTGCGATGATCAAGATTCCAATTTAACAAGGATAAAAGCCTGGTATTTTGATGATGATGGGGATAATTATTATGGAAGAAAAGAAGATTCTTGTGATAACCCTGGTAAAAACACGGATTTAGAGAGTAAATGGAGTACTTCACCCGGGGATGGAAAAGATTGTGATGATACCGATTCCAATAAAGTAAAAGTTGATGAATGTGGAGCTTGTAATGTCCTAGAAGTACCACCTGTAGCGGTATATATTGACCTTGATAGAGATGGCTTTCATTCAGTTTTCAAAAATGAAGATTGTGGGCACGGTAGATTTAGTGGAGAGCAAATTAGGGCCTCGAATTTCCCTGAATCCATACTAAACATTCTCCCTCCTCCGGTCTACGACCCTAGTATACCAGAAGGTGTAAATTTTTATTTTCCTATACCAAACTCCAGTTTGATTGTTACCTATGAGTATAAAAAGGCAGATGGAAGTGGGGATGTATTTATATTTCCGGACGAACTTCTTCAAAGTTTCACCTTTGGAGAAGATTGTAATGACCTAGAGGTTGGCAATACGACCTGGTACAAAGATTTAGATGGAGATGGCTATTATTCTGATACCAAAGTTAGTTGTTCTCCTCCAGGAGCTGGCTGGTTTACTACTGCTAATATTGGATTAGACGAAGATGATAAGAACCCTTTCATTCCAGCTCTTCAGAGTACTTGTTCTGATGATTTTACGATCCCTTCCTTAATGAAGGAGTTAGGTGATTCCTTTATTTCTTATGAAGGCAAAGCCTATCATAAGGATGATATAAACTTAAGTTATGGCAATATTAATTATTCCTTTGATGATATTATCTACGATCAAGTAGGTACTGAATCCCATCTGCTTCCTAATAAACTTATAATACCTAGTAATACACCCTTGTATGGCGGAAACATAGTGACTAATAATGCTAAGGCAACCACAAGGTCTAGCTTGGAGGTAAGTCGCAGTACTTCTGCTTCATCTTGTTTTGGAGGGGAGAGAGGGGATAGTGAATGGAGTAAAAATATTAAAGAAAGATATTCTGCCTATTCCAATATTAGTGGAGATGTTTACCTGGACACCGAAGGTTTGAATGTTTATTATGAAGAACTTTTTAATTTAGATAAATTTAAAAATTTCAAGGAACACTACAGTGGATCGTTTGCCCCAGCATTAGCTATTCAGATCCAAACCTTTGAAGAAATAATTGATCCTGAATTAGGAATAAAAGAAGATGAAGTTGTTAATCAAACCTTAGGTGGCGATAAACCTGCAGTGATTATTACTGCAATTAAAAAATTGGATAATCATGTGGAATATGTGATTTCTGTTGATGACGACGCATTTAAAGCGAGCCCTCAAGAATTGGAAGCTCAGGGATGGAACACTTCTGAAGATGAAGAGATTTATACTAATCAGTTAGAGGAACTAATTGTTTTTCGACAATTAATGGTTGGTTTAATTGCGTTTGACTATGACAATGTTGTAGCCAATAAACCTACCTCTCCTGCTGTAAGTGGTTTACCAACAGAAACCTATCCGGACTATAACTTTAAGGGATGGGGTGTATTGTCTAAATGGACTGAGTTTTTTGAGCTTGGGTATCACCTAAGCCATCATTTTGAGCTACCGGAGGGCACTTGGGATCCGGAAGCAGGGGATTCGAATAAATGGCGTGCGAAGGCCCCAGCAAGTGTTAGTGGAGTGGTAGATGAGTCTATGGTTGCTGTTAAGGATTTTGCTGAAATGGTAAAATTGGGGCAGTCTTTAGTTTATAAGTCTACGTGGGTTCAAATATTAGAGAGCGCAAAAAACTTTAATATTGGAGATCAGATTAGCAGCATGATCTCATCCTATCAGGAAGGGTGGAGTGAATTAAGGGGTGATAATGGAACATACAAGCAATACCATGCCATTGGAGAATTAAGCACCAAAGTCGTCAGAACAATCTATGCCGGCTGGGCCAGTGCTAATACATTGCTTGTCAAAGCCTATAAACCGTCTCCAAACCCTACGGAAGCCTTAACAAGAAGAAACAAGGATTTTGAAACAAATTTCAAAAATAAAATCAACAAATCTCCTGAATTTGGTAACTTGCCAAAAGAGCAGCAGGAAAAGCTTATTCAGGATATTGCCGAATCGCAAAACGATGAGCTAGGTAATGCTTTGGCTGGTAATTCTAAATTGGTTGATGGGTGGAAATCCTTTAAAAATGTTGGTTTAGATGATTTAGCAACTAATACGAAACAACTTCAGAAATTCGATGATCTCGTTAAAAACAACAATTTGGGGTTAGATACCAAAGGTCTCGAAGATTTGCTAAGTGCTCGAACAGCTACTAAAGGATTACCATGGGAACACCCTGACAAGGTATTGGATGCAACAAAACGGGCTTCAGATGCTAATATAGATAGGGTAAGTATAAAAGGTTTTCCCACACCTGCAGAAGGTAATACTAGTTTTGTACTAAATAATGCTAAACAATATCAAAGAGAAGCTAGTGGAGATGCTTTTTTAAGTTTTGATAAAGGAGGTAGAAGTTTTGATAATGTAACCTTTGACGGAACGCTAATAGATAGAAAGTATGGGCATGGACCAAGTATTTTTAATGCTGACGGAACGGTTCATAATCAAAGCAGGGCAAATAGTATACTAAATCAAGGTAGAGAGCAAATAGCAGCTGCAGGAGGAACGCCTGTGAAATGGGAAGTGTCTACGGAGCTTGGGGCTGATGGAATACAAGCACTATTTGATGATGCTGGTATTAATATCGAAGTAGTTCACGTGGCTCAGCAGACAATAATAAATTGAGTATGAAACATAGTAAATTAGTGCCACTGATTATTCTGAAAAAAGAGAAGTTGTCTATTATTCAGATTGCTGAATTAATTATTGATTTCTATAAAAGTTTAACTGTAGCTGATCGTAGTTACAATCAAGTAAACATTATATCAGAAAAAGAAACTCTCCAGCCTGGTATTAAAGTTAATGAGTTAAATTCTGTTCAATTATTGGCCGAAGAAATTTTGCATCAAAATATTGATGACATTCGAAAGATTGATAAAGTGGAAGATCCGGATATTAATTTTTCACGAGAAGGAGTCATTAATATTGGGTTGGAGGTAAAAATTGATGAAGAAACTTTAATTACACTCAATTATTCATTTACTAGTACGCTGGCTTCAATAGCACGTGTTGTGGTTAACGAGCTATGCTTTGACACATTCGAAAAAGCTAATTTTTTCTTGAAGACGGCTGAAAAATCTTTTTCAATAGATTATTCAGTAATTAAAATATCGGATCAAGCATTTAATAAAGTTGCGAGAGGATACAAAGCTCCCTTAGGCTGGATTACTTATTTTTCTAATGATTATGAAATCCCTATTCCAGATGATTTAGAAGGGGTAGAATACCAGTATACCGATAAAGGTAAATACTTGATTTTATCTAGAGAAAACATTACTAATGATCCAGAGAAATTGGAAGGGAGCAAACAAAAACTTTTAATTATAATGGAGGAAATAAAAGCTCGAGTTCCTGAGTACTCAAAATAAATTAACTATAAGCCTGCCTTGCTTTCACATCCCTAAGCACGGCATCCAAATTATACAAAATGCACTCTTTGTCTTTGTCAGGGAGTGCATTTGTTTCTTTTAGACTTCTGAGCATAGCAGGATCTTTAAAAGGTCATCAGGCTCAGCCTCTCCCAACAGATAAGCAATAGGTGTTTCCAGTGCTTCAGCAATCCTTTTTACTGCATCAATAGAAGGCAATACCTCGTTTCGTTCTTACCCTTCAAGCACATTTTAAAGGGGCTTACCCTAAAGGGAAAGTCTCGTTTGAACACTTTAATTTCCAATCCCAATTATATAGCGTAATGAGATACAAGATATTAATAACAAACAAGGATGGAAAAGAACTCGAAGGTTGGTTTATATTAGAAAATCTTCAAAATGCAGATGAGGTTAGTCTCTTTTTTCCTTTGATGGAAACAGCGTGAACCAAGTTGTAGAAGATTATTTTACATTTCTATGTAGAATTAGAGAAAGCTTAGAAAAAGATGGAGTTTCAGTAATCTGTAATGGGGCAAGCAAGGACGTTTATCCATCCCCGATGATGAGAGATATGGGAGATGGAGATCAAGCCTACAGGCTCAAAATTGGTGTTCCTGCTAAAATGACAGATGTTGTAAATATTTTTGAAGTTGACAAAGATAATTTTATTTCCTCTACAGTAAGCGAACAGAAAGAATTTTATAATGAATGGCTGAAAGTCAAGAAAAGCCCCACTTCCTCATGAAATACAATTTAAATTGGCTTTTAAACAAATATGATGAAGATATTAATATTAAGTTTATCTTCTTTTGGGGACACCAACCTAAGAAAAATGGCAATATCGGGAAAAGCTGTTTTAGTCAATGGTGGGAGTCTGATTTTATCCACAATGGATTGGTTTTTTCTACGGCTGAAAAATGGATGATGTTCAAGAAAGCCGAATTATTTAAGGATGAAGTAATACTCAAAAAGATTATAACTGTTAATGATCCAAAGGAAATTAAAAGTCTTGGTAGACAAATAAAGAACTTCGATCAGGAAGTTTGGAATGAGCATAAATATGGAATAGTTCTTGAAGGGAATTTTTTAAAATTTAACCAAAATGATACTTTGAAAGACTTTTTGCTCAACACTGATGATGCAGTTATTGTAGAAGCAAGTCCTTATGACAAAGTTTGGGGAATAGGTATGAAAGTAGGGGAAAATGGTATTGAGAACCCTGTAAACTGGAAGGGAGAAAACCTTTTAGGTTTTGCTTTAATGGAAGTAAGAGATATCATTATCCAAAAAAGCCAAGCTTAGCAGTTTGGCTTTTTTACGCTCAATAAGCAGCTCGCCATTGTTATAAGCTGGTTATTTTTTAGCCTTTAAAATCTTTATTTCTTCTTTTAAGCTTTTCAGTTCTTCAGATTGATCTTTGATAAGTGTTGCTTGTTCTTGGTTGGTCCTATTTTGCTCAATCATATAAAGAGTAAGCTCCTCAATTTTTTGAAGCAGTTTTTTGTTCATCTCTGATTGATAAACCCCTTCTTGTTCCATTTCTTCTGCGGATGCAATTTCGGGTAGATGCTTGTTTTCGGTTATATAGTTTTCGACTTCTTCA
>NZ_SMMB01000162.1 GCF_009711365.1 Xanthovirga aplysinae
AGTCTGCTAAGTTTGTATATCACAAAACAAAACAGACTATGCAAACAAAACAGACCACCACTACACCAAAACTATTTATTGGAATTGACATTCACAAGCGTAGCTGGAAGATTCAAACTGCTACAGATCTATTCTTAGGAAAAGGTTTTAACATGGAACCTGATACAAAATCACTGAAATCATATGTAGAAAAAAATTACCCTGGTTATGAAGTTCACAGCGCTTATGAGGCAGGGTGTTGTGGCTATTCTGCACACAGAGCATTTGAGTCCTATGGTTGGAAATCGATTGTTTTTAACCCTGCCGATATTTCAAGAACCGGTAAATCTCAATACCAAAAGACCGACAAAATAGATGCCCGGTTAATTTGTAGGGAACTTAAAGATGGAAGGTTGGAAGGAATAACGGTTCCCGATCAGAAGCGTGAACAATTAAGAAGTTTATTTCGAAGGCGTAATGAATTGGTGAAGGATTTCAGACAGGTAAAATCCAGACTAAAAAGCCATTTGTTATTTTTTGGAATTAAGGTTCCCAATGAACATGATAA
>NZ_SMMB01000944.1 GCF_009711365.1 Xanthovirga aplysinae
CAAAAAGAGAAAATTGCACCTGGCATAAATCAGCAGGAGGCAAAGTTCTATAAATTTGAATTTGAGGGTATACAAAACGTGAATACGGTATTAGAGCATCCTTCTACCCTGATAGAAGGTGAACCCATGCTTTCTGGTGCTATTAGAATTGTTTTACCGAAAGGTACAGATAATTTACATTTAACCCCAAAAGTAGATAACCTTATTAGTGACTTATATACGATCAGTCCAGCCTTAGGTGAAACAGTCGATTTCTCCAATAACAGAACGGTAGAATACACCATAACCTCGGTGGAGAATCCAGAAATTGAAGTTCAATATTTGGTGCAGGTGTTTGTAGAAAAAGGGCCTGAATTCGTAGATTTTTCAAACGTTCGTTTTACAGACGCTTTCGGATTTCAAGAAGGGTTTGAAATGGTGGCGGTACAGCATCCACAAATAAAAAGTGGAATGCAAGTAGGTAAAGGAGAGATCGCTATGGAGTTTGCCGGGTCAG
Organism: Xanthovirga aplysinae; assembly: GCF_009711365.1. Taxonomy (GTDB): domain Bacteria; phylum Bacteroidota; class Bacteroidia; order Cytophagales; family Cyclobacteriaceae; genus Xanthovirga; species Xanthovirga aplysinae. The sequence goes on from NZ_SMMB01000944.1 coordinate 497, forward strand.
GAAACCTTGTTTTTACTCCCAAAATGGAGGGTTTTAATAAGGATGAATTCACCGTTTCTCCTACTTTGGGAGAGCCTGTGGATTTTAGTAAAGGCCCTGTTGAATTTACCATTACTTCCAAGCTTAACCCAAATCTATCTGTACACTACTGGGTTGGGCTTTCCTTGGAGGTAGTCAGTGACAAAGCTGCTATATTCAGTATTTATCATGCCAATAAATCTGCTATTGATGCTAAATTGGGTGATAAGTTGGATACCAATAAACCCCTGGAAGAAATTTTAATTGATTTGGGGCTTACTTCAGCTATGGGGCCGGATAAGAAATCTTATAAAATAGAAGAGGGAAGATTAATTCACCTTGACCTTTCTGCCTTTGATATTCATTCTCTTCCAATTGAAATTTCTTATTTAACAGCATTGACCTATTTAGATTTGGGATACAATAAACTGACTTCCCTCCCACCGGAATTAAGTACATTGACAAAATTAGAAACCTTACTTTTGGATCGAAATGAACAATTAGGCACAATTCCTTCTGAAATTGGCAATTTAGCAAGCTTAACAGCCTTAGATATAGGAAATACGGCTACAGAAACCCTTCCCAAAGAAGTTGGAGCATTGAAAAAATTAAAGTTCCTTTGGATCTCAAGTACTGTAAATTGTTTACCCCAAGAAATTTGGGATTTGTCAAATCTTTGGGTTTATATTGAAGATAGCCCAACACGTATTTATGGGAATAGTGACCTGGATTGTGAGGAATGAAAAGACAAATGGTATTTATTCTCCAAAGGGGATTTTTTTCCCTCCAACACATTATAATGCATTTTTAACCAATATAAAGTTTTAAAGGAATCCAAAATCTCTATTCTTCCCATAAAATCCTCAAATTTAGGATTCAAAAATTATGGAATATTATACAACCTTTGCATAAGAAACCGATCGGGCTTGGGTAAATAATGGATTAAGAGATTCCTTAAATCCTGCCTATTTTTTTTCGAAAAAGAAAGGCTTTATCTTTCATTGTTGTGCAGTACTTTATAACGAAAGCGAATATATAAGAAAATAAACTGTCTTTTTATTAACAACTTATGCATTTCTCATCCGTTATTCTCTACAGAATAAAGAACTCTAACAAATGGGAACTAATTATAATCCCATTAGCTGTAATTATTATGATCGATTGGAGCATTGGGCAACTAGAGGTGAAGAAGTGAATATTGTTTTTTGGGAAAATGGTAGAAAACAAGAAGTAATGGCCAGGATTAAGAACTTATTTGTTCGTGCCAAAGTAGAATATATGTTATTGGATAATGGTTTAGAGTTACGATTAGACTATTTGGTTTCTGTAGAAGGATTTGAACTACCAAAGGCCTGCTGATGCAGGCTCTTTGATAAAACCCAAATCTTATCAAGATTGTATTTTTCTGAAGTATCGTTAAGAAAGCTTCACTAACTTTCTGGAGAAATAAGACCTCCATTCATCTATTAAATTGGGGTCATCTAATATAGATTTAATGGTATCAGGGTTGGGATTTGATTCAGTTTTTGCTTTTACAAATTTTGAGATAGAAGTTCCATTTCTTTTCTCCACCACTTGGATTGAATCCCCTTTTTGAAAGGATCCCTCCTCCAAAACTTCGAAATAGAATCCCGATCTGCCACTACGATGAAAGTGGGCAATCATTTGTCCATCATTGAATTTAACACCTAGTTTATAGCAAGGAAATCTTGGTTGTGTCACCCGAAGAAGAACATTTCCCATTTTTAAGGTATCCCCTAAAAATATTTCCTGCTCTAAAAGACCTGTTGTTACTAAATTTTCACCAAAAGCTCCCCATTCGAAATCATATTGTGCTAATAGTTCCTTCCAATAAGGATAATGTTCTGAAGGATATGCATATACTGCCTTGAATTTACCACCATGTACTTTCAAATCCGATTGAGTATCCGATTCTATTCCCAAGAAGTTAACCTTAACCGGTTTATCTATTGGATACTTAAAAATACTGGTAACAACATCTCGACCATTTACAGAAATAGTTTTCGGTTTCCCTGTCTGAATTGAAATTATCTTCATTTTATCTGTTTTTCTCCTATCAAGAGCCTCAGTTAAAACCTACAATTTTACGATAAAACTGCACTTAGAGAACAATGGGATCTCTAACGATATTTTTTCTTCCTAATAAAGAATGCTTTTTGCCATTTTCGCCTTGTTATCTCCTAAAAAAGTAGAAAAAGGACCTTTTCTTTTCATTTCTTTACAAAAGTAACCTAATGATAGCTTAGTAAAAAAAATAGGGACCATTACAGTTTTTGCAACGGCCCCTTTTTAGTTTTATACAATCTTTAGTGGTAGTTTGGCTTATTAGGCAAACATACTTAATTCTGACTTAACTAAGTCAAACCTGTCTAAATTCATCACTTTGGTCCAGGCCGCCACAAAATCTTTTACGAATTTTCCTTGAGCATCAGATGAGCCATATACTTCTGCCAAAGCACGAAGTTCTGAATTTGAGCCAAAGATTAAATCCGCACGAGTTGCTGTCCATTTTTTATTTCCGGTACCACGGTCGGCACCTTCAAATACTTCTCCTTTTTCATCCATTGCTTTCCAGGTTGTTCCTAAGTCTAATAGATTCACAAAGAAGTCGTTTGTTAATGTTTCAGGATTTGGAGTAAATATCCCGTGTTTAGAACCATCAAAGTTGGTGTCCAACACTCGCATTCCTCCTACAAGAACTGTCATTTCAGGGGCTGTTAAAGTCAATAATTGGGCTTTATCCACCAACATTTCTTCAGCAATGGAGGCGTAGTTTGTGTTTCTATAATTTCGGAAACCATCTGCTTTCGGTTCAAGCACTCCAAAAGATTCAACATCCGTTTGCTCCAAGGTTGCATCTCCACGACCAGGTGTAAAGGGAACCGTAATATCGTTCCCAGCATCTTTGGCAGCCTTTTCAATAGCTGCTGCCCCAGCAAGTATGATTAAATCTGCCATAGAAATGGCTTTGCCGAATTGAGCAGCATTGAATTCTTCTTTAATTACCTCTAATTTGCCTAACACTTTTTTCAACTGTGCAGGATTATTTACTTCCCAATTATTTTGAGGAGCAAAACGGATACGAGCACCATTGGCACCACCACGTTTGTCAGAACCACGGAAGGTAGAAGCAGAAGCCCAAGCCGTAGAAACTAATTCTGAAATACTTAATCCTGAAGCTAAGATTTTACTCTTTAAATCAGCAATATCCGCATCATCGACCAGGTCGTGAGTAAGGGCAGGGATTGGGTCTTGCCAGGTTAATGCTTCCGAAGGAACTTCCTTACCTAAATAGCATGCACGAGGACCCATATCACGATGGGTTAATTTAAACCAGGCTCTTGCAAATGCATCGGCAAACTCATCAGGATTTTCAAGGAAACGTCTGGAAATAGGCTCATAGATTGGGTCCATCCTTAAGGCCATATCGGCCGTTGTCATGATAGGGGCATGACGTTTTGAGGGGTCATGTGCATCTGGAACTAAATCGGCAGCATCCTCACCTATTGCTTCCCATTGCCATGCTCCGGCAGGACTTTTCACCAAATTCCATTCATAGTTGAATAATGTTTCAAAAAAGCTGTTATCCCACTTTGTGGGTGTTGGTGTCCAGGCTCCTTCAATACCACTGGTAATTGTATCTTTGCCTTTTCCTATGCCAAAGCTATTTTTCCAACCCTTACCTTGTTCTTCAATACCTGCCGCTTCTGGCTCTGGCCCTACGTTCGAAGCATCTCCGGCACCATGGGTTTTTCCAAATGTATGTCCACCTGCTACTAAAGCTACGGTTTCTTCATCATTCATGGCCATACGAGCAAAAGTTTCCCTAATATCTTTTCCTGAGGCAAGTACGTTTGGTTCCCCATTTGGTCCTTCCGGGTTGACATAAATTAACCCCATTTGAACTGCAGCCAAAGGGTTTTCTAAGTCACGATCGCCAGTATATCGCTTATCCCCAAGCCATTCCGTTTCTGTTCCCCAGTAAATATCTTCTTCAGGCTGCCAAATATCTTTACGGCCACCTCCAAAACCAAAAGTTTTAAACCCCATAGATTCTAGAGCGCAGTTACCTGCCAAAATCATTAAATCCGCCCAAGAAATGTTTCTTCCATATTTTTGTTTAACCGGCCAAAGCAACATTCGTGCTTTATCAAGATTCCCATTATCCGGCCAACTGTTTAAAGGAGCAAAGCGTTGATTACCTGTCGATGCACCTCCACGTCCATCTGCTGTACGGTATGTGCCGGCACTATGCCACGCCATGCGAATAAATAATGGTCCATAGTGTCCGTAATCTGCTGGCCACCAGTCCTGGGAGGTTACCATTAACTCATTAATGTCTTTTTTAATAGCATCTAAATCTAACTTCTTAAATGCTTCTGCATAGTCAAAATCTTCATCCATGGGATTAGATAAAGAGGAATGTTGACGAAGAATGTTAAGGTTTAATCGGTTCGGCCACCAATCTTTGTTTGATGTGCCACCCCCTGCTTTTTGTTTTGCCTGTCCATTGTGGAAGGGGCATTTGCTTAAATCTGAATGAGTATTGTCCATTATTTTTATTTTTGTTGTCTCCTACAAATAAAACGACAAATTTTCAATTGTTTTTATCGATAGTCTTTATAGCAATATTGATAAAATAGATGAGCACGTACCAAATTGTATTATGCCCCTAAAAAAGGAATTAAAGAAATTTCGCTTTCCAGCAGATAAATGCCATGTTTCCTCGTCTTTCTAAAGTACGATAATTGGACCCTTTGAGGATGAAAAAGGAATAAATTTTTTTGAACACCAAACCAAACTGTTTTCTATTACCAATGAAATTAAAAGCAATATTCAGTAATTGAAATTAATCTATAAGGAGGTTGAAGTTTACCACCAATAGTGGCAACTTCTCAAAGGGGAATTATCAAGGCAATAAAATATTGGAATCATACCCACAAATGCTCTTTATAATTTATCGGATTTTCTAAATTATTTTAAAGGAAAATCTCCAAATTTAGCATCTACCGTAAATCAACTGACTGCAAATACAATTTCAGATTTATTAGAAAAAGAAGGTTTGGAATTTTTCTTACTGCTCCTCTTAGCATAGCAGAATGGGACGAAATCCCCTTGTAAAATGAGTCATAAATATTATAGGATTATTTTGGGGTAAATCCGGAATCAA
>NZ_SMMB01000894.1 GCF_009711365.1 Xanthovirga aplysinae
GGTATACTTTTTTTGCAAAGAATGATACTATTTTTTCATTGTGAATTTTTAAAAAAAATGTTAAATATATTTATTGAAAAAATCCATTATATACTATTATTATTTATACAATATATGTTTAGGTATCTTTTTGGGGTTTGTTTTTGATGGCTTTTTAGAAACGCTCATATTTCGTGCTAATTTTTTTGCATTATGATATTTGAGTAGTGAAACCCAGGGTCTTATATGGAAGAATGAGATAATTAGAAAATATTAATGAACCGCTTAAAAGTATTATGATTTTAAACTATAACACCGATTCTCCTCTTTTACGCTTTTAGTTAAAAATAACAGGATGGTTAGTTTATTAAAGAATTAACTAATGGTTAACTTTATTGGAATAAGTAGAATGATAATAAAGATAATTTAAAGTACTAGAGAATAAGGATTCTCAAGTAATTGGGAATTGTAGAAATGGAATGTCTCGGTTTTTAAATAGGGGGGAGTGCTTTAAATGCTAGGACTGATACTTTGTGTTTGTTGCAGTCGACTTTCCAGTTTTTTTATTGTCCTTTTAATTCCCCAAATAATTGCTCTATATCCTTGAAAAAAGTACTCTCTGTCAAGTTTCGTTGGGTTGGTGGTATAAATTTTTAATTTTTCTATGCCATTAGCTATGGTAGTTTCTTCTTCAGTGAGGTCGTTGAGTAGATTAAAAGGAGACCGGGGATTGTAGGTGAGAGAAGAGAAGTGAGATAGGAGTTGAATTGCGGTTTGTTGATCACAACTTCTTTTGGATTCGATCTCTTTTTTTAAACGATGTAAGTTATTAACAACATCTTGTAGTTTATTTTTCATATCTTTTTTAAAATTTGGTCGAATTTTAATATACCATAAAAAACATAAATTCAAAAAAAATATTATGAAAATATGTTTTTTAAATGAATTATTTGTGTTTTGTTGTGTTTAGAAATAACTGTTTGACCGTTTCTTTTGATGGATAAGGTTTTCGAGGCAATGGACCAGGCATCGTTTCTGAGCTATTGGTCAAGCTATTGTTTCCATCTTTAGGAGTAAATTCATAGCGAGGATCACTAATCATCGGCAAACGATCCATTTTATGTACCTCTATAGTAGGATGAGCAAACTCTAACACTACTTTTCCTTCAATTAGATAACAGCCTGCTCCCTTCCAAGGCCATTTCTTCAAGACATCGGGAAAATTAGTGGTATCGAACAGATAGCCTTCAGTGTCCCAAAAAGTAAAAAAACTCATCTCCCCTTTTACGGTTGGCACTCGCTTTCTGCAAACGGCATAACCGACTATTCGGATTATTTTACCTTCTTTATTCGCTAATTCCTGTGCAAGAGTATTGCCCCGGTAATTGGTTTTCAGTAGATCAAAAGGTGTTTTGGAAACTGGAAATTCAAGAATTTCCAATTCATCAAAACATTGTTCATGGGCAGTAGATTCCAATTTGGGAAAGGTGTATTGGCGTATGGGTTCATGGAATAGGTGGGACACTTGAATGTCATGTCGCTTTTCATATGAGGCATGTACCATGCGGGCTGTTAATACCAGTTCATTTTTTGAAACCCCAGTAAAGGAAAATGCTCCAATAAAAATCAACTGCTGCAAATGTTCAATACCAATGGCTATACGTTCAATAAAATCTTCCAGTGAACGATAATCACCATGGACTTTCCTTTCCATAGAAATACGATCTGCCAGCTTTTTGTCAAAGCCTTTCATGTGAATAAAGCCGATATAAATGTCTTTTTCCTTTAATTGAGTTAGGTATTCTGAATGGTTGACACAAGGTTTGTGAAGAATGCCTCCACTCATTCGGGCTTCGTGGAAATACACCTCACTTCGATAAAATCCGCCAAAATTATTAATAACAGCTACCATAAATTCTAGGGGGAAACGAGCTTTCAAATAAATGGCTAAGTAGGACTCTACTGCATAACTGGCTGAATGGGATTTGCAAAAGGAATAGCCCGCAAAAGATTCGATCTGACGGTAAACCTCCTGAACCAACTCCGGAGGATGCCCTAGCTGTTGACAGTTGACGAAGAATTTTTCTTTCACTTTTTCAAGCTCTCGTTTGGAGCGGCTTTTTCCTGACATGCCCCGCCTTAAAATGTCTGCATCGGCCATATCCAAACCGGCAAAGTGATGGGCAATTTTAATTACATCTTCTTGATAAACCATGACGCCGTAGGTTTCACCTAGATGTTGTTCAAAAACCGGATGGATATATTCAAAATCGTTCGGAAAATTGTGCCTTCTTTGATATTCACGCAACATACCCGATTTGGCTACACCCGGTCGAATCACAGAAGAGGCTGCAACCAGTACCTTGTAATTATTTGCCTTCAACCGCTTCAATAAGCCTCGCATGGCAGGTGATTCCACATAAAAACAACCTAGGGTTTGCCCTTTGGCAAGCATTTTATTGGCTATGGGATGATCTTTATACAGATCAACCTGATTAAAATCTATGTTTACCCCGTGATTTTTTTTTACCAACTCTATAGTGGATTGAATGCTTCCCAATCCCCGTTGAGACAAAATATCGAATTTTTCAAAGCCGATGTCCTCCGCTGTATACATATCAAATTGGGTGGTAGGATAACCTTTGGGGTACATATCCAGGGCAGTATAATATGTAATAGGACGTTCGCTGATAAAAACACCACAGGCATGCATAGAACGTTGATTGGGAAAACCATGTAACATATCAACCAGCTGATGAATAGAGCGAACGATAGAATTATCATCATGTAACTCCTGAGGGTTACGACTTAACTGGTCAATTTCGCTTTTGGGTAGCCCCATAACTTTTCCAACCTCCCGGTGGCAGGAACGGTATTTAAAAGTGTTGATAGTACCACAAAAAGCGGTGTATTTAGGGTCGAAGCGACCAAAAATATAATCCAAAATTTGGTCCCGAACATCCCATGACCAGTCGATATCAAAATCCGGTGGGGTTTTTCGGGCCGGATTTAGAAAACGCTCAAAATAGAGGTCCAACTCTAATGGACATACATTGGTGATCTTTAAAATGTAGGCAATAATGGAGTTGGCACCGCTACCTCTTCCTACATGAAAAAAGCCTTTCGACAGGCTGTAATTTATAATATCCCAGGTACAGAGAAAATAAGCGCTGAAACCCAGTTGATCAATAATATCTAGTTCTTTTTGTACCCGATTTCGGGCTTCCTGGTTATTTTTATCATATCGTTCTTCAAAACGTTCATTGACCAGTTGCTCCAACAGCAGTCGGTCATGGTATTTATTGTCTGTATAATTTGCCTTGTTTTTATGGGAATTGAAATCAAAATCAAAGTTACAATCATCGATGATCCGAAGAGTGTTTTGCACAAGTTGAGGGTGATCCTTGAATTTACTCAAGAGCCGTTCTTGAGAATGCATAAATTCCCGTTCAGAGCAATAATCTTTAGTTTCCAGCTTGCTTAAAATGATATTCTGGTCAATAGCCCGAAGTACTTTGTGTAATTGATATTCCCGCTGATTCCTTATGGTAACCGGATGCTGGATAACGATCTTATGCATCATTTTACTAAAAGGAGAATGATACAGACGATTGAGCTGATAGTAACTTATCCCCACAAACTCGTTATCCCGCAAATGTAAAGGGGCCGTTTCAAAAGGGTAAATCACATATACGTGCTCCCACATAGGGGCGCGTTCCGGGAAAGTGGTTTTATGGATATTTCTTCGGGAAACTAGTTCATTTAATTCCCTTAAACCTTCTTCATTACGAGCCAAACCGATATAAAGACATTGATGGGTATTGCGAAATTCAACACCAACAATAGGCTTGATATGGAAGTGCTTACACTCTAGGATAAAATCAAATATTCCGTTAGAAACGTTGATATCCGTCAAAGCAAGAGTCTCTACCCCCATTTTGTGCGCCATTTCCACTAGTTCCTCCACGGGAATGGTGCCATAGCGAAGAGAATACCAGGAATGACAATTTAAATACATGATCTTACTTCGTAATTCTCTTTACTATTTTAAGGCGTTGAATGCCGAGGCCCTTTGTATAGCATATTTTCCAAAGCGATGACGAATTTGATCTGTTGCCTGAAGTAATGCTACTTTTTTGTGTGTGTCATCAAATAAATTGATTTGATGTCCGCCACCTGCTAGTCCGGACAAACGCAGTCCAATCAGCCGAATACGCATGCGTCTTTCATATATTTTGTCAAACAACTCTTTGGCTCGCTCAATAATGAGGTTATCTGAAGCAGAGTAAGGAATCTTACACTGTCGACTGTGCGTATCAAAATTGTTATAACGGATTTTGACTGCGATTACTGAGCATACTTTGTTTTCCTTTCGAAGCTGATAGCACAATTTTTCGGAAAAAGCGGTTAACAGTGCTTTGATACCAATTATATCCATGCTGTCTTTCTGAAAGGTGTGTTCTGTAGACAAGGATTTGGCTTCATGTTCCGAAATAACAGCTGAGTGATCAATACCATTGGCTTTTTTATGCATCAGACGACCATTCTTTCCAAATAACTGCTCCAGAATTTCCACTGGTGTCTCTGCCAGCGTTTTAATGCGCCTTATACCGACACGAAAGAGTAACCTCTGAGAAGCCTGTCCGATCATCGGGATTTTACTTATGGATAAGGGGTTAAGAAAAGGCTGTATTTCTGGAGGAGGAACGTGCTTCTTTCCGTTAGGCTTCCCTTCAGATGTGGCAATTTTGGCAACAGTCTTATTGGCCGAAAGACCGAAAGATATAGGGAGCCCACTTTCTTTGACGATCAACTCTCGAAGCTCAATGGTCCATTGATACGAACCAAAGAAACGATCCATGCCACTAATATCCAGGTAAAACTCATCAATAGAGGCCTTTTCAAAAAGAGGGGCTTTATACGCTATAATTTCAGAAACCTCTGTACTTTTTTGAGAATACATTTCCATGTCTCCCCTGATCCAAATAGCATCCGGACAACGCTGCCGGGCATATTTGACAGGCATAGCAGAATGAACGCCATAATAGCGGGCTTCATACGAACAACTGGCTACTACACCTCTATCAGAAGTTCCTCCAATAATGATAGGCTTACCTTGCAATGAGGGGTTAATCAAACGCTCGCAAGACACAAAAAAAGTGTCCAAATCCATATGT
>NZ_SMMB01001061.1 GCF_009711365.1 Xanthovirga aplysinae
AATGCGGTAGACGCCACCCAAAAAGTAAAAAGACTTTCCTCTATTGGTGAATTTTCAGAAGAACTTGGAGATCTGAAAGTAAAAATCAGCATTGACAAAGAAGCCAAAACCATTACCGTAAGCGACAAGGGAATTGGAATGTCTGCTGAGGAAATAAAAAAATACATTAACCAAATCGCTTTCTCCGGGGCTACCGAATTTGTTGAAAAATATAAAGACAAAGGCGAAGAACAAATCATTGGCCAATTCGGTCTAGGGTTTTATTCCGCTTTTATGGTGGCAAGCAAAGTGGAATTAATCACCAAATCTCATAACGGAGATCCAGCAGCCAAATGGACTTGTGACGGGAGCACCGAATTCGAAATTGCTCCTGCGGAAAAGGAAAACCGTGGTACAGATGTGATTCTTCATGTAGCAGAAGACTCTACAGAATTCCTGGAATCAGCCCGAATTCAAGGCATACTCGACAAATATTGTAAATTCCTTCCTATTGAGGTTGAGTTTGAAGAAAAAGTGGTGAACAACACCCAGCCAGTCTGGACCAAATCACCTGCTGACCTGAAAGACGAAGATTATCAAAATTTCTATAAGGAACTTTATCCTTTTAGTCCCGATCCTTTATTCTGGATACATTTAAACGTAGACTATCCATTCAATTTGACTGGAATTTTATATTTTCCAAAGGTGAAGCCTGGCATAGAAGTTCAGCAAAATAAGATTCAGCTTTATTCCAAACAGGTATTTATTACCGATGATGTCAAAGACATTGTACCGGAATTCCTGACTCTGTTGCATGGTGTGATCGACTCACCGGATATCCCTTTGAATGTTTCCCGAAGCTTCTTGCAATCAGACAGTAATGTAAAAAAGATCAACAATCACATTACTAAAAAAGTAGCCGACAAACTTTCAGAGCTCTTCCGTAAAGACCGAAAAGGATTTGAAGAAAAATGGGAGTACATCAGCGTATTTGTGAAATATGGAATGATCAGCGAGGAGAAATTCAATGACAAAGCGCAAAAATTCGCCCTTTTAAAAGATACGGAAGGCAAGTTTTACACCATTGAAGAATACAAGGAACTTATCTCAGCTAACCAAAAAGATAAAGATGATAATTTGGTTATCCTGTACACCAATGATAGGGACAAGCAGCACGGTTTCATTGAATCTGCCAACAAGCGTGCTTACAATGTTTTAGTACTTGATGAGGTATTGGACAGCCATTTCATCAATATGCTGGAGCAGAAATTAGAAAAAGTCAGCCTGAAAAGGGTAGATTCCGATACCACAGATAAGCTCATTGACAAAGACGAGAAAAAAGAAAGCGTCCTGACCAAAGAGGAAGAAGAAAAAATAAAAGAAGTCTTTGAAAAAGCTATTGACAATAAAAACATGACGGTGGCAGTGGAATCCATGGCCACTGACGAATTACCAGTAACCATTACTCTACCTGAATTTATGCGCCGAATGAAGGACATGAATGCACTTGGTGGCGGTGGCATGATGATGATGGGAGATATGCCAGATCAATATTCTGTAGCTGTAAATGCAAACCACCCATTGGTAGGAAAAATTGTTAAGGCCGAAAATCAGGAAGAAAAAGTAGACCTGGCCAAGCAAGCATTTGATTTGGCACTTCTTTCTCAAAATATGTTAAAAGGCCCTGAATTAACCAACTTCATAAAGAGAAGTGTAGAATGGGCTACTAAATAAAATTAATCAACCCATCAAATTAGAAAAAGCCAGTTTAAATACCGGCTTTTTCTTTTTATATTGCTGCTGTTTTTTCTTTTATTTCCAATTATCTTTTTATGGAAAAGCTTCTTTAATTGTTTTTACCAATTCTAAGAGCTTAAACCCTTATGAAAATTATTTAGGGAATTTGAAATTTGGAAATACATGAGCCAAAGGAAAAAATCTCTGTCTTTGAAATATGTGGACTTAAAATAAACCTGGGGTTACTTAATTATTCAATAAAATGTCTAATAATCTCATTCTTTTTTTCCTTTTCGCTGCCAGCCTATTTATTGTCACTCCTCTTCTTGGCCAAGAGGGGAAAAATCAAGATTCCCCAAAAGTTTTGAGCACAGAAGGTCCTACTTTACCCCCAAGCATTGAGTTAGGTCCAGATGAAGATGAATCACAAACCGAAATTCCTCAAAAAAAACGAAAAAAGAGTGTTTTCTACGACATTAAAAGTAAAAAAGGGTATACAAAAAATATATCCAGAAATAAAATAATTATTGAACAATTTTATACCATCCAAGAATTCGAAAAAATAAGTCCTTATGTAAGGGACATTTATTGGTACGACACCAAAAAGAAGTCAATTATGGTATCCTCTCTGGCCAAAGTAGACAAGGACAATGGATTATTATTACATGGGCCATATAAAAAGGTATTAAAAGAAAATGACCAAACATTGGAAGAGGGCATCTTTTACCATGGGATGAAAAATGGTCGTTGGGAAAAATATAACACAAAAGATATTCTGACCGATAAGGAAAAATACTATAAAGGCTGGCCAAAAGACTCAAAAATCTCCTATTATGATGAAGCCCGAACCAAAATAAAAGAAGTAATCCCTATTGAATATGGAAAAAAAGAGGGTTATTACTACTACTTCTTGGAAAATGGTAGAATTGCAGTTACTGGAGAATATCAATTTGACAAGAAGGTAGGCATTTGGAAAGAATATCACCTACGTTTTAATCGTAGAAAGCGTGAAATTCAATATGCCAAAACACCTTTTGAGAATGATTTCCAACCATATATCAAAAAGGAATGGGATAACAAAGGAAAATTGATTTATGAACAAAAGAATTAATTTGTTAGAAACTTATCCTTTCTTTTTCCAAATAATGATTCAAGTAGTCTTTCTCCATACTTAATAGGTTTATACTGGCTCCGTAATCACTTTCCCATATTTAAAACACCCTTTTCTATCTTTAAACTTTAAGAATTTTTAATAATTTACTGTACAATTCCCTCCTCCAAAATTAGAGTTTGTTTATACCCCAAAAAGTGCTTTTTTAATCCTATTTTAATATTTCCAATTCCAATTCATTTTATATTTGGTTTCCAAAACTTGAAACCTATCTCTCCTTTTATACAGAAATGTCATGAAAAAAAAGAGCAATAATTATTATTCTAATAAATTAACAGCAATACTTCTTGCCGGAATTTTCCTGTATATGTCTTCTTGCACCACTCCTCAAAAGAAAGAAATCCAGGGACAAGGAACAACATTAACACCCTTATCAACAAAGGATTACCAAACCGTCTATCAACTATCCACCATTAAAGCATTAATGAATGGCCTATATGATGAAGCCTTCACTTTTGGGGAATTAAAAAAACATGGGGATTTTGGAATGGGAACTTTCAACAAGCTTGATGGGGAGATGATTCTTCTAGATGGAGTTTTTTACCAGATAAAAGATGACGGAAAAACTTATTCAGTTCCCGACATAGGCAAAACACCTTTCGCAACCATAACAAATTTCAAAGCTGACACCACCTTTTCAATCAATGAAGATTTAAACTATAAAGAATTAAGCCAGTACCTTGAGCGGTTGATGCCTTCTGAGAATTTCTTTTATGCCATAAAAATTGAGGGGGAGTTTAAATATGCACGAACCAGAAGTGTTTCCGCCCAACAGAAGCCTTATCCAAATTTGTTAGAGGTCACCAAAGATCAGAGAACATTTGATTTTCAAAATGTAGAGGGTACAATTGTTGCACTTTGGTCTCCTGATTATGTAAAAGAGCTAAATGTACCAGGTTTTCATTTTCACTTTATCACCAAAGATCTGAAAGCAGGTGGGCACTTATTGGGAGTCCAAACTAAAAAGGTAAAAGTTCAAATGGACTACAAGTCTGCTTACCATATAGAACTACCGAAAGCTGGAGAGTTTCTAAAAACCGACCTAAAAAAAGACCAACAAAAAGCTATTGAGAAGGTGGAAAAAGAAAAAAAACGCTAAATCAAATCCAGAAAAACCAAGATTAATGTTAGCGAAAGGCAAGTAAATTGAATATTTTAAAACTTCTTTTTTCTCCACCATAAATCCAGCTTTTATGAGACCCTATATTTTAGCCGAATGCAACTGGAAATTTATCAAAGACCAAGAATTTGAACTTGCTGTTTTACCTTGGGGAGCCACCGAAGCCCACAACTACCATCTTCCATATGCAACTGACATTATTGAAGCAGATGCCATAGCGGCAGAAGCAGCAAGAAGGGCCTGGGAAAAAGGAGCAAAGCTTACCATATTACCCACTATTCCATTTGGGGTCAATACCGGACAAACTGACATAAAATTAAATATTAATATGCACCCTAGTACGCAGGCTGCAGTACTCAATGATATAGTAGAGGTTTTAAACCGGCAAAACATTCACAAACTCTTAATTCTGAACAGTCATGGAGGAAATGATTTCAAAACTATGATCAGGGAATTGGGGGTAAAATATCCAAGCATGTTCATTAGTACTTGCAATTGGTTTCAGGCTCTGGATCGAAAGGATTTCTTTGAAATGCCAGGTGATCATGCTGAAGAAATGGAAACCAGCCTTTTACAATTCTTAAAACCCGAATTGGTTCTCCCTCTTGATGAGGCAGGAGATGGAGAAGAAAAGAAACATCGGGTAAAAGCTTTAAACGAAAGCTGGGCCTGGGCGGAAAGAAAATGGTCAAAAATAACCAAGGATACCGGAACGGGAAACCCAAAAAAAGCATCCGCTGAAAAAGGAGAAAGCTTTTTTAATGCTGTCACCGAAAAAGTAGGCCAATTAATGGTAGACTTGGCTAAAGTGTCTATCAACGATTTGTATATATAACTCAACCTATTATAAGCAAAAAGACATGATTAGATCTGTCCGAATAGAAGATGCTACTGAAATCTGTGAGATCTACAACCACTATGTACTTCAATCCATTATTACCTTTGAGGAAGACCCTGTTTCAAAGGATAAAATGAGCATTAGAATTTCATCAACTCTCAATGACCTTCCATGGATAGTTTACACGGAAAATAAAAAGATATTGGGTTTTGCTTATGCCAGTAAATGGAAATCAAGATGTGCTTATAAAAATTCAGTAGAAAGTACGGTTTATGTCAAAAATGATTACCACGGAAAAAAAATTGGGAGTCAACTTTATCAAGAGCTGATGAATCAAATAAGTAAAACCGACATCCATGCTGTTATTGGCGGCATTGCTTTACCCAATGATCATAGCATTGCTTTACACGAAAGATTTGGATTTGAAAAAGTGGCTCACTTCAAAGAAGTGGGCTTTAAATTCAACCAATGGATTGATGTAGGTTATTGGCAAAAGCTTTTAAATTAAATCCCTCATAAGCATGACCAAAAACAAAACCTTATGTTCAACAAATATTGTCATTTATATCTTGTAAGAAGACTTTCCTAAATTTGGAGACACAAAATATGGTGTCTCCAAATTATCGTATCTCTAATATTTTACATCCCTGCCCACAAAACCCCTTGAAACCAAATAATCTAGTTTATAAAGTCAAAAGCTAAAGCCGAAAAAGGAAAAAAATGATTATAGGTTTAACAATGCCTCCAAAAAGCCCAAAGTTTCTCCTTTCTTTTTAACAATCAAAACAGGCGTTTTGTATTCTCTTACCGTGACCTTTTCAGCCACACTACCTAAAAGAATAGCAGCAGCATTTGTTCTGCCCTTTGATCCCAAGACAGCCAAATCAATCCCAAGTTTTTCCGAGATTTGGAAGATTTTAACTGACGGGTCATTTTCCTCATCAAGGGTATACAATTTATGTACTTTTAGGCCATCTAAATCAAAAGGTTTAAGGAATTTTTGCATATGGTTTTCTGCGTGCCCTTTCATTATGGCCGCAAATTCCTCAAAACTTTTTCCTGTACTGTGATAGCCCCATGGGACCATGTATATATTTTGACAAACAATGGCAGCGCCAGTGTTCTTGGCTATTTCTATAGATTGCTCTAATGCCATAGTGGAATGCTTGGAAAAATCCACAGGGGTAAGAATCTTGGAAATGGAAAAAGAAGCGCCTTCAGGAACAACCATTACAGAACTATTAGCTTTTTTGGTGAGTTTCTGCATTAAAATTCCAGCTCCCTTTTGACTATCTTTTCTTCCTACAATAATAAGATCAATGTCTTTGATTCTGGACCAATGAAGAATTTGTTCAGCGGGGTCCCCTTCTTTCACCTCAATTTTTATGTCAAAGGAAATATCTTTTCCTATTAATCGATGGATGTGAAGATCAAGTTCTTGAGCCAAATTTTCATCTACAGGAGTATTAAGTTTAGGAAATTTCTCTAGTATGGGTTCTGGAACTTCCAGATTCTTAGCGATATGCATGAAATAAACTTCTTCACTTTTCATCATCCTGGCAATCATAGCCGAATAGCGAATCAGGACATCATCCATTTCTGTAAGATCCAAGGGGATCAGAATCTTGTTCATTCTGTACATGATACCGTTTTGTTTGTGGTTAAAAATTTACATCTTCCTCACTTCAATGATTTCAAATATTGGAGCAATGTCATTAAAAAATATTGGCAGATACCCATTGTATTCAGAAGAAAACAGTGAGACACTTAATCCTTACTTTTTTTGCCAATATACCCCATTGTAAATAAATTTTTAAGAATTGAGACGTTTAAATACTAACATCAAATTTTTACCTTTGAGTTTCGGTGTCCAAAGGGCTTGATTTTCTGGCTTTAAAATATCGTTACCACAAATAATATAAATTAAAAAAATTGATCTAATAGGGAAGTATTTCTCAGGGGCTTTTTTTATAGAGAGCCTCTATATTCCCATTTTGAATTTCCAGGATATGACTCCTTCTGACTTATTAAAAGATTATTCATTACGTTTCACAACTTGTAGAGTAGAGGTGTTAAAAATATTTTTGGAACAGCTTAATGCACTCTCTCATTCCGATATTGAGGATAAACTAACCGATAGTTTTGACAGAGTTACCTTATATCGCACCCTAAAGACATTTGTAAATAAGGGAATTTTACATAAGATCCCTGATGATAGTGGAATTGCGCGTTATGCTCTGTGCAAAGAGGAATACTGCTCAACCGACCAGCATGATCATGAGCATGTACATTTTAAATGCATAAAATGTGAAATGACAACTTGTCTAGAAGAAGTGAAAATTCCTCCCATTTTTCTTCCAAAAAA
>NZ_SMMB01001111.1 GCF_009711365.1 Xanthovirga aplysinae
TTTTCTCAACCAAAGCTTGTTGTCCAATGGTTGCAGTTTGTAAAATGATTGGTTCTCCACTTTTTAAGTTCTTTTTCTTCGATCTTACCAATACCATTTTTTCCTTAACAAATTGTGGGTCTTCAAAAGACAGTGGAAGATAATTCCTTCTCGGTCTTTCTTCCTCCCAAATACCGTCATCTTCCACTACTCCATACCAATTTGTGAAATACCCATGTTTTTAGAATCTATTCCCTTTACAAAATATAGATTAAACCCTAATTCTTTTATAAACCAGGGGTGATAGGGATATATATCAGGCCAGGCAATTACAGCTCCAAACCCGGTTTTCCCTTTCATGACTTTTTCCTGCGATTTGGTGCCTTGACTTAATTTTATTGTTCATCTAAAAAGGAACTTATAGTGAGCTTAATTGCCTGATTGGTAAACTTGGTTATGTTTTAATGCTGGATAAAATGGAATAAGATCTTATTCGTTTGTCCTTAGGGATTCTACGATGTTAGCTTTCCAAATCTTGATGGCCTGAAATCCTAGCGTACACCAGGTAAGCAATAAAGCACATAGCCCAGCAACCAGGAAATACCAAAGATTTAAATCTATTCTCAAAACAAAATTTTCGAGCCATTCTTTAGCTAGAACATAACTTAGAGGTAAAGCAATGGTTAAAGAAATTAATACCAGTTTGTTAAAGTCGGTGGATAAATTGTAAATAATAGAAAAGTTGTTTGCTCCCAGTGCTTTCCTAATGCCAATTTCTTTTTTTCTTTTTTCGATGATAAATGCCATTAGACCAAATAAGCCCAAACATGAAATAACTATGGCTAATCCAGCAAAATACTTGGATAATACGGCTACACGCTTTTCTGCCAAATATTGGGCCTGATATACATCGTCCAAAAATTTAAATTCCAGAGCTTGTCCCTGAGTAAAACTACTGTAATATTGCTCAAAGGAATCAATGGTTTCTCCGGTCCTTTCTGAGTCCATTTTTACCATGATCGTGTTTGTTCTCTGAGGTAACAATAAAATGAATAATGGTTTTACAGCTTCATGAAGGGACTCGAAATAAAAATCTTTGGCAACCCCTAAAGTTTCATGACCTTTTCCCCATAACTTTACATTTTTACCAATAGGATCTGTAATTCCCATTTTTTCAATTGCCGTTTCATTGAATATAATTTTGGGTTGTTCGGCACTAAACTCTCGTGAAAAGGTCCTTCCTTCTTTCATTTGAATACCCAACAATTCGAGCATTTCGTAATTGACCCTTCTATATTGCATTGAAAGATTAGAGTTAGGATCTTTTCCTTCCCAGTAAAGTCCTCCAGTTGAATTTAAGTCTCCAAAAAAGGTCAGCCACATGCTGGAAGCATTTTTTACACCAGGTACCTCATTGGCTCCCAATAGAAAAACATCCAAATGTTCCTTGATCTTTCCGTCCATTTCAAAATAGATGATATGATCTTTGTTATAGCCCATGTTTTTGTTTTGGACAAGTTCCATTTGTTTGTAGATCACTAAAACACCAAAAATTAAGGAAACAGAAAGTATGAACTGAAATACAATCAATCCATTACGAGTCCAGAAATTGAGGGTGGAAGTAACAAATTTTCCTTTCAATGCCATTAAGGGTTTAAAGCCTGAAAGGTATAAAGCGGGATAGCTTCCTGCAATAAGGCCGGTAAGGACCGCAATAAGCAGGAAGGTGGGGAGTAGATCAATTCCGGCACCTAATGTTAAATTTTTGCCAGAAATTTCATTAAACTGAGGAAGTAATTCAAAGACGATTATGGTTGCAAAAATAAGTGATATGAGGGCCATCAACACAGATTCCCCAAGGAATTGAAAGATAAGGGATTTTCTACTTGCTCCTAAGGTTTTTTTCACTCCGATCTCCCGCATTCTTTTTGGTGCTTTGGCAGTGGATAGGTTCATGAAGTTGATGCAGGCAATGATCAATATGAAGATAGCGATAACGGAAAATAGTTTTACATATTCAATTCTTCCTCCGGCCTGTACACCATTTTCATATTTACCTTTGAGGTAACCTTTTGAATACTGCTTTAAAAAGTAATCTGCTTCTTCATAATTAGCTCTCTTTCGTACTACATCAGTCATTTTAGTGTCTAAATGTGCAAGTTTAGTGCCCTCTTTTAAAGTTATATATGTACTGGGCCAACTGTTTTTCCAAGAGTTTGTAAAATTGGGATTAACTTTGAATGTTAACCCAAATGGTAAGATGAAATCAAATTGTTTAGAAGATTGTGGAGGGATTTTGAAGACCCCGGCAATGCGGACCTGATGTTTGTGTCCAAATTGCTCATAATCCATTAATTTTCCTATAAGATTTTCCCCTGTATTAAATGCTTTTTGGGCGAGTTCTTCCGAGATGACGATATTGCTTTCATCTGATAAAACCTGATTGATATCCCCCTGAATAAGTTCATAAGAAAATACGTTAAAATAATCTTTGTCTGCAAACACCCCTCGTGTTGTAAATGCTTTTTTACCTACAATTAGTTTACTGTCGTTTGGAATTACGCCTTCAGAAATGGCGTATTCTATTTCCGGGATTTCGTCAAGTAGGGTCTGGGCCAAAATAGGGGGCATTACAGGGCTTACTTCAATTCCACTAGGGGTTTCAAAGCGTGCCATCACTTGAAAAAGCCGGTCGTCCTTTTCGTGGAATTTGTCTATTCCGAGTTCATCTTTTACCCAAAGAAATACCAATAAAGCACATGCAAGGCCAGTGGATAAACCGATTAAATGAATAATAAAGGAAGTCTTGGATTGCTTGATATGTCGAAGGAACGGTAATATGTTGGATCTTAACATTTTAGTTAAATTTTTAACAAGTTTGAAAATCTTTATGAAGCAAATGAATTTAAAAAGTGTTATTATTTTCAGGTTTTCTTCACTGTATATTTAATTCCTGGGAAAAGGTGGCTTTTTGGTTTTTTGATTCTCCTTACTTTATCACAAAAAAGAAAGGGAATGTATTCTTTCTTTAAATGAATGCCAAGAAATATGCCACATGCGAAAGCTTTAAATAACGCTTTAAATGGGGGAGGAGGAAGGTGGTCTTGTCCGGATTTGGGCGATCGCGTGCGCTGACGGACGGTATATAGTTTTTTATTAAAACCCTCCAGGGATTTTTAATCCCTGGAGGGTTTTAATAATTATTCATATCTTATCGAATTCACCGGATCATCCGTTGCCGCTTTAATGGCATGGTAGCTCATGGTTATCCATGCGACGATGAAGGAAAGCCCTGCAGCTATCAAAAATACCCCAACTCCAATGGAGGTACGAAAAGCAAAGCCTTCCAACCAATTGTTCATCACGTACCAGGCAATAGGGGAGGCAATCAAAAATGCAATCAAAATGAGTTTTGCAAAATCCTTGGAAAGTAAAAGAACAATGGATACTACAGAAGAGCCTAATACTTTCCGTACTCCGATTTCTTTTTTTCTTTTTTCTGCGGTAAAGGCAGCAAGAGCAAAAAGCCCTAAGCAGGCAATGAAGATGGCTAGACCGGAAAAAAAGGATAAAACAGTGGCTGTTTTTTGTTCTTCCTGGTACATTTGGTCAAAGCGTTCATCCATAAAGGAATAGGAAAAAGGTTGACCCGGGGCCATCTTTTTCCATTGTTGTTGCACTAAAGTAATGGCTTCTTTGGTTCGTTTTCCATCAATTCGAAGGGTAAGCAGGTTATTGTTATCCTCTCGAAAAAGAGCCGTTGGTTTTATACGATTTCTCATGGAGGAATAATTAAAGTCTTTTATGACTCCTATAATGGTATACTCATCGTCCCATACCGAAATAGTTTGTCCTATGGGTTCTTTATATCCCAGCATCCTGATGGCCGATTCGTTAACTACGACGGAAGAAGAATCAGATGGGAAATCTGGTGAAAAATACCGGCCTTCTTTCATTTTCATTTTAAGTGTCTGGGGGTAGTCATAATCTACTAACCAAATAGTACATTCAATATTATTATTTTGATTTTTATCCCTCAATGATGTTCCCCAACTTCCATAACCATTTACTGGAAGGAAATTAGTAAAAGTACCACTAATAATTTCGGGGTAACGTAATAATTCCCCTTTGAAGCTTTCTCCTTGTTCACCTAAAAGATAGGTGTCTTCCACAAGTAAAAGGTGATCTTTTTCATAGCCTATATCTTTGTTTTGAATAAAGTCAATCTGTCGGTAAAGTACGAGGGTGCCGACGATAAGGAAAATGGAAATAGAAAACTGTATAATCACTAATAGATTTCGAAACCTGCTGCTTTTCATTCCAGAAGTAAGCTTTCCTTTTAAGGTCTGGGCAGGTTGAAAACTGGAAAGAAGGAAAGCGGGGTAGAAACCAGATAGAAGGGCTAATAACAAAGGACATAATAGTAATCCCAGAAGAAATTGCCAGTTGCCCCAATATTGAACAGTAATAGATTTACCTGCTACTTGATTAAAAGCAGGTAAAAAGAGTTCCATTAACCCAATGGCCAGTAAGGTAGCCAAAAAACTAAGAATTAATGATTCGTTTAGAAACTGCCTGATGAGTTGGATTCGGTACGCTCCGGCAACCTTTCTAACCCCTATTTCTTTGCTGCGATCTGCTGATCGGGCAGTGGCTAGGTTTATATAATTGATGCAAGCAATTAACAAAATTAACAGGGCAATAAAGGAAAAGGTATAAATATATATTATGTTTCCATTCGCTTCAATTTCTCCGTGTAAATCAGAATGTAAATGAATGTCCTTGACGGGTTGTAATTTCCAATCATAACTTAGATTGTTTTTTTTCATTTCTTCCCATGGGATACTTGTTAAGTCGTAAATGGCTTTTGAAGAATAGGTCTTTATTGCTTCCGGAAATTTGGCTTCAAGTAATTTAG
Organism: Xanthovirga aplysinae; assembly: GCF_009711365.1. Classification (GTDB taxonomy): domain Bacteria; phylum Bacteroidota; class Bacteroidia; order Cytophagales; family Cyclobacteriaceae; genus Xanthovirga; species Xanthovirga aplysinae. Next base: position 4,898 of record NZ_SMMB01001111.1, read on the forward strand.
GGTCAGCTTGTTCTTTTAATAACAGGTAGGTATTAAGGTTATGAGACATCCAATCCTGTATCCAACCCTGTTCCAAAATCCTTTCTATGGAAAGGAAGACATTCATTTTGAAATGGGAAGTTTCAGGCATATCTTCAAATACTCCAGTTACTTTGTAATTTTCATTATTATTAAATATCACCATTTTATTCAAAGGATCTTCAATCCCAAATAAACGTTTGGCTGTGCTTTTATTTATTACAATGGAATTTGGTTCTACCAAAGCCGTAGCTGGATTTCCTTCCACAAGAGGTATGGAGAAAATATTAAACAAACCGGGGTCCGAATAAGCTATTTTATCTACTTTAAATTTATTTTCTTTATAACTCATAACCTGAGTCCCAAGGGTCCTAATTCGGACTGCTTCTTCTACTTCGGGAAAAATTTCCTTAAAAGTTTTTGCCAAGAGTCCTGGGCTATAAGCAAAATATTGCATTGGTTTAGTTAAACCATAATCTGTTGTGACCCTATACATTCGGTCTATTTTTGTGTAATGGCGGTCATAGCTTAGTTCATTTTTGACCCAGAATCCAATTAATAAACAAGCGGCTAATCCTACGGCCAGGCCCAGTACATTTATAAATGCATAGAACTTATGCTTGATTAAATTCCGTAGGGCAACTTTAAGGTGATTTTTAAACATAACTGAAAGATAGAATAAATTATTGGCTGTTTATTCCCGTTTACTGTTTTTCAAGAAGTATGCCATAAAAAATAGCCCTTAATGGGCTGTAAAGATAGTTTTATGAAAATTTACCGTCCGTGAGCGGACGCGTTTGTTTGCTGACGGACGGTGTATATTTATCATTCATATCGAATAGAATTCACCGGATCATCCGTCGCGGCTTTAATGGCATGGTAACTCATGGTAATCCAGGCAACTAGGAAGGAAAGCCCTGCTGCAACCAAAAATACCCCAACCCCAATAGAGGTACGGTAAGCAAAGCCCTCCAGCCAGTCGTTCATCACCCACCAGGCGATAGGGGAGGCGATCAAAAAAGCAATGAAAATGAGTTTGGCGAAATCTTTCGAAAGCAATAAGACAATTGATGTTACAGAGGAACCTAACACTTTCCTTACCCCAATTTCCTTTTTTCGTTGTTCTGCGGTGAAGGCAGCCAGTGCAAAAAGGCCTAAGCAGGCAATGAAGATAGCTAATCCGGAAAAGATGGATAAAACCTTAGCGGTTTTTTGTTCTTCCTTGTACATTTGATCAAAACGTTCATCCATAAAAGAATAGGTAAGGGGTTGATCAGGGGCTATTTTTTTCCAATGATGCTCTAATAGAGTCATGGCTTCTTTTGTTCGCTTTCCATCAATTCGAAAGGTTAAATTATCGGTGTTATTCTCTAGAAAAAGAGCAGCTGGTTTTATTCTGTTTTTCATGGAGGTATAATTAAAGTCTTTTACAACTCCTATTATGGGATACTCTTTTCCATATAGTCGAATAGTTTGTCCGATTGGTTCATTGTATCCCAACATTTTGATTGCCGATTCATTTACCACTACAGCAGAAGAATCAGATGGATAATCTGTGGAAAAATACCGGCCTTCTTTTAATTTCATCCCAAGTGTATTGATATAGTCAAAATCAACCAACCATATAGTACAATCAACCCTATTACCCTCACCGTTACCCTCCAGAACTGACCCCCATCTTGAAGCAAATTCCACAGGAAGGTAACCTGTAAATGTACCACTTTTAAATTCGGGAAAGTTTAATAATTCCTGTTTAAGTGGTTCTGCTCTTTCACCCAAAACGTAGGTTCCTTCTACTATTAAAAGATGATCTTTCACAAAACCGATATCTTTTTTGTGAATAAAATGTATTTGTTGATATAGTACAAGCGTACCTACTATTAGAAAGATGGAAATAGCAAATTGAATTATCACCAGCAAACTTTGAAATTTTGCACCATTCGGTTCTGAAGTAAGTTTTCCTCTTAATACAGTGACAGGTTGGAAAGTGGAGAGAAAAAAAGCAGGGTAAAAACCTGATAGAGTGGCTAAAAGTAAGGGACATGCAAGTAAACCTGAAAGAAGCTGCCAATTTCCCCAATATTGAACTGATATAGATTTTCCTGAAACTTGATTAAAAGTTGGCAGAAAGAGTTCCATTAATCCAATGGCCAGCAAAGTAGCGCAAAAACTCAGGATAAGTGATTCACTTAAAAATTGCCTGATAAGTTGAGGTCGTTGGGCTCCAACTACTTTTCTAACCCCTATTTCTTTGCCACGATTTGTTGATCGTGCAGTGGCTAGATTTATATAATTGATACAAGCAACGGTCAAAATTAGAATTGCGATGAATGAAAAAGCATATACATAGGTAATGTTTCCATTATGTTCGGCCTCCCCTTCTAAATTGGAGTACAAATGAATATTCTTGACGGGCTGTAAATGCCAATCCAAGGTGAGGTTATTTTTTTTCATTTCTTCCCAATTGGAACCAGTAGCTTCGTAAATGTCTTTTGAAGCATACGTTTTGATTACTTCCGGAAATTTTGCTTCAAGAAATTTGGGATCAGTTTGTTCTTTTAATAAAAGGTAGGTATAGAGACTGTGAGAAGTCCATTCCTGGGTCCAGGGCTCCTCCAAAATTTTTTCTATCGAACAAAATACATTGACTTTTAGATGAGAATTTTCAGGAATATTCTGGAATACGCCTGTTACCTTGTAATTTTGATTATTGTCCAATACCACCATTTTATTTAAAGGATCTTTATCTCCAAATAAACGTTTTGCTGTGCTTTCATCTAGAACAATGGAATTTGGTTCCACTAAAGCAGTATTTGGATCTCCTTGTATAAGAGGAATAGAGAAAACCTTAAATAGGCTGGGGTCGGCATAAGTCACTTTGTCAATTTTTAATGAATTCAATTTATGACTTAAGACTTTAGTCCAAGTAATCCTAATTCGAACCACCTCTTCCACTTCCGGAAAAAACTCCTTAAAGGTTTCAGCTAATGGTCCAGGGCTATAAGCTAAATTAATTACTGGTTTATTTAAACCGTAATCTACAGTTAGTCGATACAGTCTGTCTATTTTGCTATAGTGCCGGTCATAACTCAATTCATCCTTAACCCAGAATGCTATCAATAAACAAGCGGACAGCCCTACAGCTAAACCGATCACATTTATACTGGCATAGAACTTGTTTTTGATTAAGTTCCGTAGGGCGATTATTAGATAATTTTTAAACATTGCTGAGAAAAAAAAATATTGTTCGCTGGACTTAAGTCTATACCTAAATCCAATAAGTATGCCATAAATAATATCCTTTAAAAGGGCTTAAACGGGCATTTCTTAAAGCAGACCGTCCGTAATCGGACGAGGTTGTCTGCTTACGGACGGTCTATAGTTTATTTCCGAATTTCCCAATAATTTCAGTGTAAAACGAGTTAATAGTTGATTTATTACTCATATCGAATAGAATTCACAGGATCATCAGTTGCC
>NZ_SMMB01000806.1 GCF_009711365.1 Xanthovirga aplysinae
TTTTATAACTCGGTCCATATTGGAAAAAGAATTGTTTTTTGAAAAATAATTGAAATATGTATACCCATAAAGCCAATAAGTGTGCCAGTCTAAAATGGGCTTTAAATAGCTAAGAATGGGTTATAGAGATTAGGTGCTCGACCGAAAGCGCACAAAAACGTCCGTCAGCGGACGGAAGAGAATCAATTAATAATTAACTATATTAAGGCCTTTATTAGGGTTTCATTTTCTTTTTTATGTGTATTTTGCCCTTTGCTTATCAGAGAACGCTTTTATCAGCGTTTTAAAAAAGTATTAGAAGGAATTGGCATAAAATTGGGCTGTACTTTATTGACCGACAATTAGAGTAATACCTTTACTGTTATTATAGAAGCTGATTTTTTGTTTAGAGGAGCTTCCTCAATTTAAGAATGTAAGTAATTTTATCACAGGGGAATTTTAGAAATAGAATCTTGTAGGTCAATGGAGAGGGTTTATAATGTTTAAACCGCCTTAATAATATACAAATTTAGTGATTTTTAAACATTAATTGAATGGCAAAGCAAGGAAAAATACTCATTGTAGATGACAATGTGGATTTGCTAAAAGCAGCAAAATTGTACCTAAAACGGCACTTTGCTCAAGTTGACGTTGAAAAAGATCCGGAACGAATTCCTGACCTTTTGAACAATGAACAATATGATGTGATTTTGCTGGACATGAACTTCACTAAAGATGTTGACAGTGGGCAGGAGGGTTTTTATTGGATGGACAGAATACTCCAGATTGATCCTTCAGCAGTAATTGTTTTAATTACGGCCTATGGAAATGTAGATACTGCCGTCAGAGCTATTAAAGAGGGAGCAACCAATTTTGTCTTAAAACCTTGGGAAAACGAAAAGTTGCTGGCTACCATTATGGCAGCCATGCGCTTGAGGTCTTCTAAGTTGGAAGTAGAGCATTTACGCTCCAAGCAGCAACAAATGGATGAGGATCTTTCTCTGCGGTTTAAAGATATAATCGGAAATAGTCCTGCTATGCTGCAGGTTTTTGAAACAATTGAGCGAGTAGCTGCTACGGATGCCAATGTGTTGATCTTAGGAGAGAATGGTACAGGAAAGGAGCTGATTGCAAGAGCAATCCATAGAAATTCTTCCCGAAAAGAGGAGGCCTGTATTACAGTTGATTTGGGGGCGATTAGTGAAACCTTATTTGAAAGTGAACTTTTTGGTCATGAAAAAGGTGCATTTACAGATGCTCGTGCCAGCCGGGCCGGGCGTTTTGAAATTGCTTCCGGAGGAACTCTCTTTTTGGATGAAATAGGAAACCTTTCCTTGCCTCTGCAGGCGAAATTATTAACTGCTCTCCAAAGTCGTACCATTACTCGTATTGGTTCAAACCAGACTCGTTCTATAGATATTCGGCTGATCAGTGCTACCAATATGGATGTGTATGAGATGGTAAGTGACCAGAGTTTTCGTCAGGACTTGTTGTACCGTATCAATACCATTGAATTGAAGCTTCCACCATTAAGGGACAGAATAGAAGATATTCCTTTATTGACCGAATATTTCCTGAAGCTTTATGCCAAAAAATATCATAAGGAGGTACGAAAAATTTCTCCTTCAGCCATAAAGCGGATGGAAAAGTACCACTGGCCAGGTAATGTGAGGGAATTGCAACATGCTGTGGAGCGAGCGGTGATTATGAATGTGGGGACTACTCTACAAGCAGATGATTTCTATTTTAATAATCGTCCTCAAGCCAATGAAGAGGATAGTTTGGTAATGGAAAGCCTCAATATTGAGGATATGGAAAAAGTAATGATCCGAAAAGCCTTAAAAAAGTATAATGGGAATATTACACAAGCGGCAGATGAATTGGGCTTAACGCGCTCGTCATTGTATAGAAGGTTGGAAAAATATGGCATTTAAAAAAGGATTTAGGGGAGGTTTAGCGCTTCGGGTAGGTGTCCTCGTGTTAACAGTGTTAGGGTTTGCAGTGCTTTTTCAAAGAGAAAATGTAATTGTCTCTACTTTTCTTGTTGCAGGATTGATCATAGCAGAAGTATGGGAGTTATTTTATTTTGTTGAACGGGTCAATCGAAAGTTGACCAGTTTTTTTGAAGCTTTTCGTTATTCCGATTTTTCCGCCAGTTTCACTGCTGACAACAGTATGGGACCAAGTTTCAAACAGTTGAATCAGGCACTAAATGATGTAATGGAGGCCTTACGTAAGGCTCGGGCAGATACAGAAGAACATTATCAGTATCTGCAAACCGTAGTAAAACATGTTAATGTAGGTTTGCTGTCTTATGATATGGATGGAAAAATAGAGTTAATAAATGGACATGTGTTGAATTATTTGAATTTGAGAGAATTACATACCGTCCATGAAATTGAATCGGTAGATTCAAACCTATATGCTATTATTTTTAATCTGCAAACCGGAAATACCGCCACTTACCGACTTAATGATCATGTTAATTTGTACTTGCAAGCCACCACGGTCCGTTTAAAATCTCGCTTTTTCAAGTTGGTTTCCATGCAGAACATTTATTCCGAGTTACAACAGAAGGAGACAGAATCCTGGCAAAAGCTTACTTCTGTTCTTCGACATGAGATCATGAACTCCATTACGCCTATTTCGTCACTTACAGCTACTTTGTCTGATATTTTGCAAGAGGATTTGGAGCAAAAGGATGAAGGTTATTTAATGGATGAGGAAACCATGGGAGATTTGAATGAGGGTTTACAAACCATTGAAAATAGAAGCCGTGGTTTAGTTTCTTTCATTAATGCCTATAAAGATTATACCACTTTGCCAGCTCCGGAATTTAGCGAAATTAAACTTTCAAGTTTATTGGACAGAGTAGGTTCTTTGATGTATGTACAAATGGAAGCCCATGGAGTAGAGTTTTTTCGTGAGGCCAAAACGGACAAAAGCGTTAGTATAGACCAAGAACAAATTGAAATGGTTCTAATCAATCTAGTAAAGAATGCTTTTGAGGCAGTAAAAGGAAAGGATAGGGCAAGAATTTCACTTTCTACCGTTCAAGAAGATGGAGAGCATTTGTTGATAAAAGTGCAGGATAATGGGCCTGGAATTATTCCAGAAGCTCAAGAAAAGATTTTTATGCCTTTTTATACCACTAAGAAAACCGGTTCAGGAATTGGCCTTAGCCTCTCACGACAGATCATGCAACAGCATCATGGGAATTTAACGGTAACTTCTGAGCCTGGAAATACGATTTTTACACTTTGGTTTCCTTTGTTTACCCCTTAATAAGAGAGGCACCAGTTATGATGTCTCCTCTTCATATCTACCTAAGGAATATATCTTGTTTATTAGTTTATTTTAAATTGGAAAAATCAGGTTAAAAAGGATATAAAAGCCATTTGATTACCTCAAATGGCTTTTGCATTCTTTTGAGAAGTTTTTTTTAAAAGATCTTTTGACCATTTTGAATAAAAATTCATAGTTAATAATTTTGTTGCTAAAAATTCATTGAAGATCTTTTTGCAAATTTATGGTAAAAAAAGCAGGAACAATCCTTTATTCAATCTATAGCTTTTTAGTGTTTTGCCTCGTTTTTATTTTTCTTTTTCCCTTATTTCTCATTATTATTCAGAGAAAGAAGTGGCATAAATATGCCATGCGATTAAATTCCATTTGGGCAACCGTCGTTTTCTTCTTGTGGGGAAAGAAAATGGAAATTGTTTATGAAGAGTCTTTGAAGAAAGGGGAGTCATATGTTTTCTGTCCTAACCATTTCTCTTTTTTAGACATTGCAACTATGGCCAAAACGCCCACTTATTTTTGCTTTGTAGGAAAAAGTTCCATTGCCAAGGTTCCGGTCTTTGGATATATGTTTCGGAAACTGCACATTACGGTGGACCGTAACGATATGAGAAGTCGTTATGAGACGATTCTGAAAGCCCGACAAGCCATAGAGGAAGGATTTAGTTTGGTGATGTTTCCAGAAGGAGGAATGGTAACATCAAATCCCCCACAAATGGGAAGGTTTAAAGATGGAGCTTTTCGGGTGGCCATCGAAAAACAAATTCCTGTAATTCCTGTAACAATTCCATATAATTGGATACTTTTGCCTGATAAGAAAATTCCTTTGATGCGAAGGGGGAAAACCAAGGTGATTTACCATCAACCTATTACAACAACAGGAATGACCATGGAGGATCTTCCAAAATTGAAAAATAGGACTTATTCTGTGAT
>NZ_SMMB01001117.1 GCF_009711365.1 Xanthovirga aplysinae
TTTTTTAACCAATCAAGATCAAATGAAAAATAGTCTACATGGATTACCACTAAAGAAAGGGAAAATTTTTTCTTTAGTAATGCTCCTGGCAGCACTGACCACCCAGCAAGCATGGGCGCAGGTTAAGATTTCCGGAAAAGTTTTAGAGCCTTCCGGTGAAGGTGCTATTGGTGCCAATGTGGTAGAAAAAGGAACTTCCAATGGTACTATCACAGATATTGAGGGAAATTTCAGTTTGGAGGTGACCGATGAAAATGTTAGCCTTCTTATTTCTTACGTAGGCTATACAGATAAAGAGGTGCCCTTAAATGGCCAAACCTCCCTTGAAATAACTTTAGAAGAGGATGTCAAAGCCCTGGAGGAAGTAGTGGTTGTAGGTTATGGTGTACAAAAGAAAAGTGTTGTAACTGGAGCCATCGCCTCTGTAAAGCCAGAAGAAATCCAACAATCACCAATTGCTCGGGTAGAAGAAGCTTTGCAAGGTAGAACTGCCGGTGTGCAGGTGGCAAGTAACTCGGGACAACCAGGCTCCGGATTAACAGTTAGGGTGCGTGGAACAGGATCCCTTAATAACTCTGACCCACTTTATATTGTTGATGGTGTGCCAACCGGAGGCATGGATTTTCTTAATCCCTCCGATATTGAAAGTATTGAAGTATTAAAGGATGCGGCTTCAGCGGCCATTTATGGTACCCGAGCTGCAAACGGTGTAGTTTTAATTACAACCAAGCAAGGAAAGGCAGGAAAAACCCAAGTGTCTTATGACATGTACTATGGAGTTCAGAACCCATGGAAGAAAGTAAGTTTGTTGAATGCCACCGAATATGCTAACATTCTCAATGAAGCATCAGTGAATGATGGAAACCTTCCATTATTTGATGACCCTTCTGCTTTTGGAAAAGGAACAGATTGGCAGGATGAAATCTTCAATTACAATGCTCCGATTATGAACCACCAAATTACAATATCCGGTGGTAATGATAAATCAACCTTTTCGGCTTCGGGAGCTTATTTTGGGCAAGAAGGAATCGTTGGTAATTCCGACAAATCTTACTTTGATCGTTACTCTTTCCGTTTAAACTCAAATCATAAATTATCTGAAAAAATTACTTTTGGTCAGAACCTTTCTTATACCCATATTTTAAAATCAGGATTAGTTGACAATCAGGAATTTGATTCTCCAATTGCTCGTGCCTTAAATATGGATCCGACCATTCCGGTTTATGATGAGGATGGCAATTTTGCTCTGCCTCGATCTGGATTCCAGGAAGTGGTAAACCCTGTAGCTAGTATTGATATAACAAATCAGGAGTTTACCCTAGACAAAATATTTGGTAATTTCTATGGAGAGTATGAAATTTTGAAAGGACTTAAGTTCCGATCTAATTTTGGTCTTGATTTAGCATTTGGAGATAACCGTGAATTCATTCCTATTCACTTCCTAAGTGGAACACGTCAAAGTCCAAATGCTATTGCCAGAAGAAGAACCGAACGATGGTACACCTGGTTATGGGAAAACACTTTATCCTACCAGAGGACCGTAGGAAAGCATGATTTCACTGGTTTATTGGGAATGTCCGCTCAGCAGGATACTTATATGTCAGTATTTGCTCAACGTAGTAATTCTTGGGCTACAGATTTTGATAATGCTTTTGTGAATTCGGGAGATGCTTCAACAGCCATGTCAGAGGGTGCCGCTACAGATCATACCTTACAATCCTTTTTTGGTAGAGTGAACTATGCATTTGCAGATAAATACTTATTAACTGGTACCGTTCGGATGGATGGTTCATCTAATTTTGGCCCTAACAATCGTTATGCGATCTTCCCTTCTGTATCCGCTGGTTGGGTATTCTCAGAAGAAGACTTCTTTAAGAACTCTGGCTTAAGTAATACTTTAAATTTTGCTAAACTAAGGGCCAGCTGGGGACAAAATGGTAACGAAAGAATCCCTGGAAATGCTTACTCATCAGTGGTTGATACCTATGGTCGAGGATATACTTTTGGAATGGACCCAACATTGCATGTAGGTGCAAGCCCACAAAGAATGGATAATCCGGATTTGAAATGGGAAACTTCAGAACAAATTGACATAGGGGTAGATTTAGGCCTTTTCGATGATCGATTAACTATCTCCGCTGATTACTACAATAAGAAAACAAAGGATATGCTCATGCTACTTGATATCATGGGGTATGTAGGATTAGAGGCCCCATGGGCAAATGGTGCGGATGTATTAAATGATGGAGTGGAATTCGGTGCAGAATATAGAAGTTCAGTAGGAGAGCTAAATTTCAGCATTGGAGCAAATGCTGCCTATAACCGAAATGAAGTTACTTTTATCAATAATAACAGCGAATTCATCCCGGGTGCAGGTATTGGAACCATGGGAGTTGTTTCACGTGCTACCGTCGGAATGCCTATTGGATACTTTTACGGTTATAAAACGGATGGCCTTTGGCAATCACAGGAGGAAATTGATCAGTATGATTGGTCAAGTGAAAGTGTCAAGCCAAAGCCAGGTGATCTTCGTTTTGTAAAAGAAGATGGAACTTATGGAGAGGTATCAGAGGATGATAAAACTTTCATTGGAAAACCTACGCCAGATTGGACTTTTGGTCTGAACATTTCTGCGGACTATAAAGGGTTTGACTTCGTCGCTTTCTTTCAGGGAGCTGCCGGATTCCAAATATATAACGCTACCCGTCGAGCTGACTTAAAGCAAGTCAATATGCCTGGCTCATGGCTAGACCGTTGGACACCTGATAACACCAATACAACCATGCCTCGCGCGACATTGGATGATCCAAATGGAAACTATTCCAATATTTCGGACTTCTACGTGGAAGATGGAGACTATATTCGATTAAGAACCATACAGTTGGGTTACACTCTTCCTGAGCGCCTTTCTCTAAAAGCAGGCATGTCAAAAATAAGGGTATATGTTTCAGCCGACAATTTGTTTACCCTTACCAAATATTCAGGTTTAGACCCGGAAATTGGTTTTACAGGTGGTGATCCAAATAACCTTAACTCTCCTGGAAACCTAAATCTGGGTATTGATAGAGGATATTATCCACAAGCTAGAACATTCCGAGTAGGAGCAAATATTAGTTTCTAAAAAATAAAGTCGAATAATGATGATTAAAAAATATATATTGACGGGGATTTTAGGAGTTGGCTTACTAATGGGGGCTACCTCTTGTGGAGAAGATTTTCTTCAGAGAGATGCATTGGATTTAAGACAGTCCGATACTTTTTATAAGAATGAAACCGAGGCCATGGAAGCTTTAGTGGCTACCTATAGTGTCTTGCAATGGCAGTATGTGACTAATTATGGCCCATTAGAATTGATTTTAGACATCGCTTCCGGTGATACAAGAAAAGGGGGAGGAAGTGCCGGTGACCAGCCTCATATGGAGGAGTTTGAGCCTCAAAATGTGGTTCAGCCTACCAACGTGGCTCTGGAAGTATGGTGGGATAAATATTATACTGGAATTCAAAGAGCCAATCAATATTTGGAGAGAATTGATGGAGTTGAAGCAGATGAGACTTTTAAGACAAGAACCATAGGAGAAGTAAAATTCCTAAGGGCATACTATTACTTTGACTTAGTACGTCTTTTTGGAAACATACCTCTAATTACTAAAACCCTGGGCTTAGATGAAATGGATCAAACGCAAGCTGATCCCAAGGATGTTTACAATCAAATTGCTACGGATTTGGTAGAGTCAATTCCTGCCTTACCTCAAGCTGTATCAGATTCTGAAATGGGAAGGGTTACTTCTTATGCGGCAAAAGCACTTTTAGCCAAGGCATATATGCATGCTAATGGTGTGTATGGAGTCAATCTTACGACTGCGAACGGAGAAGTAATTGATAATGGTCGTGCGTTGCAAGAATTGCGTGACATTATTTCTAGTGGGGCTTATGCGTTGTTAGATGATTATTCTAATCTCTTTAGAATGGATTATCAAAACAGTTCAGAATCCTTATTTTCAATTCAATTCTCCGATCTAGCAGAATGGGGCGACTGGGGCTATGGTGTAGGTACTCAGGGAAATTTCTTGGTTACCATGCAGGGAATCCGTGGTCATAATTCTGATGAAAGAGTTGAAGGATGGGGCTTTAATCTTCCTACTGAAGAATTATTTAACACCTTCGAACCAGGCGATTTAAGACAGCAAGCATCTATTGTCGTGGCTGCAGATTTGGAAGAATCCTATGATGAAAGTTATCAGCAGACAGGATACTATACTAATAAATATACGGGCCGCCCAGAAAATAGACTGGATGATTCCAGAGGCGGAGATTTCAACTTAAACTTTAGGTTGAATACGCAAACCATTCGCTATTCGGATGTACTATTAATGGAATCAGAACTTAGTGGGGATGCAACAAACCTAAACAAAGTAAGGGAACGTGCCGGTCTACCTGCTGTAGGTTATTCACAAGCTGCCATTGAACATGAAAGAAGAGTAGAGCTTGCTTTGGAAGGCCAACGCTACTTTGATTTGATCAGATGGGGTAAAGGACCAAGAAGTAAAGATTTATTCCCAATTCCTCAAAATGAGATTAACCTGGGTGGAGGAACCCTTGTACAAAATCCATAATGGCTTCCCGATAGGAAACTATCGGGAAATCTGCATTGAATTTTTTGCTATATCCAAAATAAGAAATTAAGAAAAATGAAGATGTTTAATTATAAATGGGCCCTGGGGACATTATTGGCATTAGCCGCTTGTAGTCCTTTCGAAGAAAATAAACCTGATACAGGTTTACCCCCTACACCAGATCAAGTAAGTTTCTCCTATGCTCCTACTTCCAGAAGTACTAATGTGATCGAATTTGAGAACACCTCCGAAGTAGGTTTTACAGCTGTTTGGGATTTTGGTAACGGTTCTACAGCTCAAGGGGATAAAGTGGAGGCTGAGTTCCCTTTTAAAGGGGATTATAAAGTTACTCTCACAATAATGAATAATGGAGGAAAAGCAAGTAACAGTCAAATCATTACTTTAGAACAGGATGATTTAAGCCTTGTAGAAAGTGATGAATATAAATTTCTCACTGGAGGAGTGGAGGCCCTAAATGGTAAAAACTGGGTTGTTGATAAAACCAGGCCTGGACATATGGCGAATAGTGAATCTGCTGATAAAGTAGAATGGTGGAGCGCAGGTCCTCTAGAAAAAGAAGGTACAGGTTTATATACAGATGTTTATAATTTCAATATTTTTGGCTCAGTCTATACCCATACTACTAATGGAAAAGTATTTGTAAATGGAGCCTATGGAGATGATTTTACTAATACTGAACCACAAGAAGACGATTATTCTGCTGCATATGAGGATTATCAGGCTACTTGGGGTTTAGTGGAAAAAGAGGATGGCTATTACATTGTTTTAAGTAATGGTGCAGATAAAGCGTGGCTTGGATACTATGCTGGCCCAACCGAATATAAAATATTGAATTTGGAAGAAAATGAGCTTTATGTTTCCTTTTTTGATGCAAAAATGAATGGGTATTGGTTTCATCGTTTAATTCCTGAAGGTTACGAACCAGATCCTTTGCCAGAAACTCCAGAATACGACTATAGTAACTTCTCACAGGATTTTGAAAATCCTGATTTCGAATGGGGACCATTCCCAATGGATATGCCAAACTTTGAAATTATTTCTAATCCGGCTCCAGATGAAGTAAATTCTTCTGGAACGGTTGGGAAATATGTGACTGATGAAGGTGTACAATGGCAGAAACTACCAATATTGTTTGACAACAAGGTAGATTTAAGTGTGAAGAATAAAGTGAAAATGAAGGTTTATTTCCCATTGGATAATTCTTACGATAACTTTGAGGTGGGAGGGGAACGAAATCCATTAAATACTACAGCTGCGGTATGGTTCCAAAACCGAGAGTCTGGGGAACCTTGGACTTCGGAGGTTAAATTAACTCAAACGGTGGAACAAGGTGATCAATGGGTTGAACTAGAATTTGATTTTAGTCAGTGGGTTGGTCCAACTGAATTTGACCAATTATGGATCATTTTAGGAAATGAGGGCCATTTTAAGGCTTCAACATTCTATTTAGATGATATTGAAATTCTTTAAATAGGTTTATCCTATTGGAAGGAGGGTAAGGTTTATCCTACTCTCCTTTTTTTATCTGATACATCTAAATTTCTAAAACACTGTTAATTACTTTTTAAACTGCACATAATGACCACAAACAGCATCAAAAAGTACTGTTTTCTGTTGGTATTGGCTGCTTTATTAGTTTCTTTCGCTGTTCCGGCCTTTTCGGTAAACAATACACAAGCTATAACACATACCAACGAGAAACAACAGCAAAAAACCAATAGGAAGATTGAAAAGCTGCTCTCCAAAATGTCTTTGGGAGAGAAAGTGGGACAGATGACTCAAATCACCTTGGATGTTATTACTAAGGGAGAAAGTGTATTTGTCAGTGATGAGCCTCTAGAATTAAATCAAGAATTGGTTTTAGAAGCCATTAAAAAATATAAAGTAGGTTCATTTTTAAATACGGCCAACAACCGAGCTCGTACTCCTGAAAAATGGAATGAGATTATCGATCAATTGCAGGAAATTTCCATGAAAGAATTGGGGATTCCAACCATATATGGAGTGGATGCCATCCATGGAACGACTTACACAGTAGGAGCTACGTTTTTTCCACAACAAATCGGAATGGCAGCCACCTGGAATCGTGACCTTGTTCGAGAAGGAGCCGAGGTAACCGCTTATGAGACCCGAGCCAGTGGCATACCATGGGATTTTTCACCTGTACTGGATATGGGAAGGGATCCAAGATGGCCACGCATGTGGGAGACTTACGGAGAAGACACTTACCTAACTTCTGAAATGGGTAAGCAAGCCATTATTGGTTACCAGGGGGAAGATAATGACATCAGCAAACCTGGAAGGGTAGCGGCCTCATTGAAGCATTTTATGGCTTACTCTTCTTATTCGGGAAAAGACCGTACTCCAGCCTACATTCCTGAGAGACAATTGCGTGAATTCTACCTGCCTTCTTTCCGTGCAGCCGTTGACCAAGGTGCTTATACGGTGATGGTTAACTCTGGATTAATCAATGGAATTCCTGTACATGCCAATAAAAATCTAATTACAGATCTTTTAAAAGGAGAATTGGGATTTGAAGGCTTAGTAGTTACCGATTGGGCTGATATAGAAAACCTTCACAACAGAGACAAAGTAGCCGCTACTCAAAAAGAAGCCGTAAAAATGGTCGTGAATGCGGGCATTGATATGGCAATGGTGCCTTACAATTTTAACTTTACCACTAACTTGATTGAGCTGGTAAAGGTGGGGGAAGTGGATATGAGCCGTATAGATGATGCAGTTCGTCGAATATTAAAAGTAAAATTCGCTTTAGGTTTATTTGATCAGCCGACTACTGAGGTGGCTGATTATAAGGAATTTGGTTCCTATGATTTTGAACAGGCAGCCTTAGTTGCTGCTCAGGAATCTATTACCTTGCTCAAAAACAAGGAAGAAATCTTGCCTTTGAAGAAAAATGCCAAAGTACTGGTTACTGGTCCTAATGCCAACAGTATGCGAACATTGAATGGGGGATGGTCATACTCCTGGCAGGGCGAAAAAGTGCATGAATTTGCCGATCGCTATAAAACTATTCTTGCCGCAATTACCGATAAAGTAGGGAAAGAACAGGTGACTTTTGTACCAGGCGTAGAGTATAACAATGAAGGAAAATATTTTGAGGAAAAAAATCTTGATATTGAAGCCGTTGTCGAAGCTGTTGAAAATGTGGATTATATTATTTTGGCCTTAGGGGAAAATTCCTATACTGAGAAGCCAGGAGATTTGACAGATATGTATATTTCTGAAAATCAATCGGCATTAGGCAAAGCTTTAGCAGCTACAGGTAAACCTGTAATTTTAATACTCAATGAGGGGCGTCCAAGACTAATTAGCAAATTTGAATCTGAAATGGCTGCGGTTGTGCAAATGTATTTACCAGGGAACTTTGGGGGAGTAGCTTTAGCAGATATTTTATTTGGAGATGTAAATCCAAGTGGAAAATTGCCCTATACGTATCCCAAATACCCTAATAGTCTGTTGACTTACGATCACCAACCTTCTGAAAATCAAGAAAAAATGGAGGGTGTGTACGATTACGAATCTTCTTTTGAAATTCAATATCCTTTTGGCCATGGTTTGAGCTATACTTCTTTTGAGTATAGCGATTTGAAAATTAATAAAGCCGAATTTAATGCAGATGATGTGTTGGAAGTGAGTGTGAAGGTTACCAATACCGGGGATCGTTCCGGAAAAGAGGTGGTGCAATTTTATGCTTCTGATTTGTTTGCATCCGTATCTCCTTCTGTCAAGCGGCTTAAGGGATTTGAAAAAATAGAATTGGCTCCAAAGGAATCAAGGGTTGTTTCTTTCCAAATTTCAGCGAAAGATTTGGCTTTTGTG